>NZ_LT608327.1:600000-884009 GCF_900095705.1 Fusobacterium massiliense
TATTCATATTTATACTTTCCTTATAAAGTAAAAATGGAGTATCTATTCTAGATACACCATTCATATTTATTAAATATATTTTTTTATAATTCCAACAATTTCACAAACTTTTTCTTCAGACAAATTTAAACTTTTAAATTCATCAATCATTTCTTCTATTCTAATTAAATTTCCTACTTTACTTCTAACTTCATCTTTTTTCATTTCTATAACATTTTCTATATAACTATCTAATATCTTTTTCATTTTATTCTCCTCAACTTAAATTTATAAAAGTAAAATAAAAGAGCATGTCAAAACAGATTTTTAATAATAAAAATCTAGAACATAAGCAACTTATTCTACTATCAGTAATGATAAAACTACACTTCAGTACATTTATATTACTTTCAATCTAAGTCAATGAATAAAAATAAATATTCCCAAGACAGATGTGTACATCTGTTTTATTTGCAGTCAAATTTTTATTACGGATTAAGAACATTTAACACATCTCCCTTCTTCTGTTGATATATTCATATTATATAGTATAAGATTATAAAAATCAATAGTAAAAAAGTCTCTCTTGACGTCCGTATGAGTTCTACGAGCTCAATAAACACAGGCTCTTCGACTAATATGGACGTCAGAGACTAATAAGCATTTAAATTTATACTTTCCTATAGAATTAAAAACTCTTATATATCGACTATTTATCTATTTTTAAAGCTCTAAATGAATTTAAAACAGCTATTATTGTTACCCCTACATCTGCAAAAACTGCCATCCACATATCTGCAATCCCTAAAGCACTTAGTATTAAAGCAAGAACTTTTACTCCAAAAGCTACTAACATATTTTGGTTTGCTATTTTTATAGTTTTTCTAGCTAATTTTATAGCTGTTATTATTTTACTAGGTTCATCATTCATAATAACAATATCAGCTGCTTCAATAGCTGCATCAGAACCCATAGCTCCCATTGCTATACCAATATCAGCTCTAGCTAGAACTGGTGCATCATTTATTCCATCTCCAACAAAAGCGATCTTACTTTTAGAGTTATTTTTTGATATTATTTTTTCAAATATATCTACTTTATCTTGAGGTAGAAGTTCTGAATAAATCTCATCTATTTCTATATCATTCCCAATATAATTAGCTATATTTTTCCTATCTCCAGTAAGCATAATAGTCTTTTTTATTCCAATTTTCTTCAAATCTCTTATAGTTTCTTTAGTATCTTTTTTTAATTCATCTGATATTAATATGTACCCTATAAAAAGTCCATCAATTTGAATGTACAAAACTGTTCCTATTTCTTCATTCAAAAAATTATTTGGAACGGAAATTAACTTCTCATTCCCTATCATAACTATTTTATTTTCTATACTTGCTTCAATACCCTTTCCAGATACTTCCTTTACTGAATGTATTAAACTTTTATCAATTTCTTTATTATAATATTTTACAATAGACTTTGCTATTGGATGATTAGATGAGGACTCAGCAAAAGCTACTAATCTTAAGGTTTCTTCTTCTGTGTACTTATCATTATACAGAACTATTTTTTGAACTTTAAAAATTCCCTTAGTTAAGGTTCCTGTCTTATCAAATACAATTCTATCTACTTTTGATAGACTTTCTAAATAATTTCCACCTTTTATTAAGATTCCAGCCCTTGATGCTGCTCCTATACCACTAAAAAAGCTCAATGGAATAGATAAGACAAAAGCACACGGACAAGAAACAACAAGAAAAGCTAAAGCTCTAAAAATCCACATTTTAAAATTGTAATCTCCTAATATTATTGGAGGAAATATAGCCAATAATATAGCTAAAATTACAACAATAGGAGTATAGACTTTTGCAAATCTTGTCATTAATCTTTCTGTTTCTGATTTTTTTGCAACAGAGTTTTCAACTAAATCTAAAATTTTGTTTACAGTAGAGTCAAAATATTCTTTAGTTACTTTTGCTTTAATGACACCATTAATATTTATACAGCCACTTAAAATTTTGGTCCCTTCTCTAGCTTCTAAAGGTATAGATTCTCCTGTCAATGGAGATGTGTTAATTGTTGTTTCCCCTTCAATAATTTCTGCATCAAGTGGAACTTTTTCTCCAGGTCTTATCTCTATAATATCTCCTATTTGAACTTCATCTGGCTCAACTTGCATTATTTCATTATTTTTATACAAATTTGCATACTCAGCTTTAATATCCATTAACTCTGCAATAGATTTTCTTGATTTTCCAATTGCATAACTTTGAAATAATTCTCCAACTTCATAAAATAACATTACAACAACAGCTTCAGGGTATTCTCCTATCATAAAAGCTCCTAGCGTTGCTATCGTCATTAAAGTATTTTCATCAAAATAATTTCCTCTTTTTATATTATTCACAAATTTAAAAATAACATTTTTTCCAATAATTACATAACTAATTATAATTAATATAAGCTGTAAATATTGATTTGAATTTCTTAATAACATTGAAATAGAAAATAATACTGCTCCTAAAACAAGAGTTAATTCTTTCTTCTTCATTTTTTTCTCTCTTTCTACTATGCTTTTATTATATTTATATTTGGTTCTATATCTTTTACAAGTTTTTTAACTTTTTCTACAACTTCTTCCATATTTTCACTTTCTAAAGTTAATTTAGTTGTCATAAAATTAACTATAACAGATTTTACACCCTCTATTTTTGCTATTTCTCCTTCTATTTTAGAAGCACAGTGTGCACAATCCAAACCTTCTAATTTAAATACTTTTTTCATATTATTCCTCTCCTTTTTTTTCTTGAATATGTATCAATCCTTGTTCAAATATTTCTTTAACATGATTATCTGACAAGGAATAAAAAACTTCTTTTCCAGATTTTCTAAATTTAACTAAATTTGCCTCTCTTAATCCTCTTAATTGATGTGAAACTGCAGATTTTGTCATATTTAATAGGTTTGCAATATCACATACACACATTTCATTAGAATCTAAAGCCCAAAGTATTTTGATTCTGGTTCCATCTCCAATAACTTTAAAAAAATCTGATAAATCTCCTAAAAGTTCATCCTTCGGGAAATTTTTTCTCGTTTTCTCAACAATTTCAGAATGGACACAATCACAATCACAACTTGCAGTATTTTTTGCCAATATTTTCACCTCTTATATTAAATAAAGTCTCTTGATAGCCGTATGAGTTCTACGTGCTTAACAAAAACAGGCTCTTCGAACTAATATACAGACGACAGAGACTAATTTTTGCTATTTTAACTTATACTTTTCTATGGAATAAAAAAGTCATTTAAATTTTATAATTGAATATCTATTCAACTGTATATATTATAATTGAATATGTACTCAATTGTCAAGTTTTTTTATAAACTTTCTACTTAACAATATTTAAAAAAATTTTAAAATGTATTATAATATAGAATATAAAATATTTTAGGAGGTTTTTATGGATTTATTAAAATTAATAGGTAACAGATATAGTTGTAGAAGATACTCTACTCAAGAATTAAATTCAGAAGTTCTTGATAAGGTTTTAGAAGCTGGTAGACTTGCTCCAACTTCTCACAATAATCAACCTCAAAGAATTTATGTTGTAAAAAGTGAAAAAGCTAAAGAAAAATTAATGAAAGATTTTGCTTATGACTTTAAAGCTCCTTGTTATTTAGTTTGTGGATATAACAAAGATGAAGTTTGGAAAAATGATTTTAACGGAGATAAAGAAAGTGGAGAAATTGATATTTCTATCGTTATGACTCATATGTTGTTAATGGCAGAAGAATTAGGGCTTGGAGCTTGTTGGATTGGTAGAATGAATCCAGAAACAGTTAAAAAAAATCTAGAAATATCAGATAATGTCGAAATTGTTGCTGTTTTAAGTTTAGGATATCACAGAGAAGATGATAGACCATCTAAACTTCATCAAATTCGTAGATCTAACAATGAATTAGTTAAAATTTTATAAAAAATGATTTTTTTATTCTATAAGAAAAGTATAAAATTAAACAGCAAAATTAGTCTCTGACGTCTGAGTTAGTTCGAAGAGCCTATATTCATTGAGCTCGTAAAACTCATACGGCTCTCAAGAGATTTTTTTATTTTTATAATATTATAAACATAGGAGGTTTTTTATGGTAACTGTAAGTGCATTAGGTGCTATAATTGGTCTTGTCGTTGCAATAGTTCTTATAATGAGAAAGGTTAATCCTGCATACTCTCTAATTTTAGGTTCTATTGTTGGAGGGCTTGTTGGTGGAGCTAATATAACAGAAACTGTTGGACTTATGATTTCTGGAGCTCAAGGTATGATTCCTGCTATTTTAAGAATTATTACTGCTGGAGTATTAGCAGGAGTATTAATTGAAACAGGTGCTGCAAAAAAAATTGCAGAGACTATAGTTAGTAAATTAGGAGAGTCTAAAGCTGTAATTGCCATAGTTATTTCTGCAATGATTTTGACTATGGTTGGTGTTTTTATAGATGTTGCAGTAATCACTGTTGCTCCAATAGCAATGGCAATAGCTAAAAAAACAAATTTATCTAGAACAGCTGTTTTAATTGCGATGATTGGAGGAGGAAAATCTGGAAACATTATGTCACCTAACCCAAATGCAATAGCTGCTTCAGATGCTTTTAGCCTTCCTTTGACATCTGTTATGGCTGCAGGTATAATTCCTGCTATTTTTGGTATTATCGTTACAATAATTATAGCTAGAGCCCTTACAAAAAAAGGTAGTGAAATTAAAGAAAATGAAATTAATATTAGCTCTGAAGGTGACGAAGGTCCTAGTTTCTTTGCTGCAATTTTAGGTCCTTTGGTTGCTATTATAATTTTATCACTAAGACCAATAGCAGGAATAGTTATAGACCCTTTAATTGCTCTGCCTTTAGGTGGTTTTATCGGTTGCTTATTTATGGGAAAATTAAAACATTTCAATGAATATTGTGTTTTTGGACTTGGAAAAATGATTGGTGTTGCTATATTGTTACTTGGAACTGGTACTATATCTGGAATTATAGCAAATTCTGACCTAAAAACTGTATTAGAAAACTTCTTATCATCTACTGGTGCTCCAGCATTCTTGTTAGCTCCACTTGCTGGAATACTAATGTCAGGTGCTACTGCATCTACAACGGCTGGAACTGCAGTTGGAAGTAAAGTTTTTGGTCCTAGTTTACTTGATTTAGGGCTATCTCCAATTAGTTCAGCTGCTATGATACATTCTGGTGCTACTGTTTTAGATCACTTACCTCATGGAAGTTTTTTCCACGCAACTGGTGGAAGTGTAAATATGGATATGAAAGAAAGATTAGCACTAATTCCATTTGAATCTATAGTTGGTCTTACTTTAACTATTGTCTCAACTATTATTTATGGTATTATTTTTTAATGGAGGTTTAATATGAAAATTGTAATCGCTCCAGATTCTTTTAAAGAAAGTATGACAGCTCATGAAGCTTGTATTTCAATTGAGAAAGGTATGAAAAAAATATTTCCTAATGCCGAATATATAAAAGTTCCTATGGCTGATGGTGGAGAAGGTACTACTCAATCTCTTGTCGATGCTACAAATGGAAAGATTTATTATGTTGAAACTACTGATCCTCTAGGAAATAAAATTCAATCTAAATTTGGAATATTAGGTTCTAATGATATTGCTATTTTAGAAATGGCTAGTACAAGTGGATTAGAATTAGTTCCTAGAGATAAAAGAAATCCAATGATTACTACAACTTATGGAACTGGTGAACTTATAAAAAAAGCTATGGATATGGGAGTTAAAACTATATTAGTAGGTATTGGTGGTAGTGCAACCAACGATGGTGGGGCTGGTATGCTTCAAGCTTTAGGTGGAAAATTATTAGATAAAAACAACAAACAAATAGGTTTTGGTGGAGGAGAACTATCTAAAATAACTAAAATTGATCTTTCTGAAATAGATAGTAGAATAAAAGATGTCAATTTTATCGTTGCTTGTGATGTTCAAAACCCTTTAACTGGAGAAAATGGTGCTTCTAATATTTTTGGCAGACAAAAAGGTGCTTCTGAAGAAATGGTTAAAATATTAGATGAAAATTTAAGACATTATGCCAAAATTATAAAAGAAAATTTGAATATCGATATTGAAAATGTTCCAGGTTCTGGAGCTGCTGGTGGATTAGGAGCTGGACTTATGGCTTTTCTTTCTGCTAATTTAAAAAAAGGTATTGATATTGTAATAGAATATACAGATCTAGATAGAAAAATGAAAAATGCAGATCTTGTAATAACTGGAGAAGGCAGTATTGATGCTCAAACTCGCTTTGGAAAAACTCCCTATGGAGTTATTACAGTAGCTAAAAAATATAATATCCCCAATATCACTCTTGCTGGAAATGTTGGGAAAGATATAGAGATATTATATGATTATGGTTTTGATGCTATTTTTTCAATTATGCAAGGTGTTGATACGTTAGAAAATGCTCTAAAAAATGGAAAAGAAAATCTTGAAAAGACTGCTGAAAATATTGCTAGATTTTTTAAATTTTCTTTAAGAAAATAATTTTTTAGATAAAAAAGCTGTTGCTCTTCATTGAACCTTGCAACAGCTTTTTTCATTCTATAAGAAAGTATAAATTTAAATACTTATTAGTCTCTGACATCCGTATTAGTTCGAAGAGCCTGTGTTTATTGAGCTCGTAGAACTCATACGGCTGTCAAGAGACTTTTTTATTATAAATTTTTTTTAAAATCTATCTTAGATTGAAAAATTTTTATATTTTTTTCAATCTTTTTCTTTTCTTCAGCAGAAGCCTTTTCTAAAAAATTCTTTTGATTTTCAAGTTCAGCTTCTTCAAATTGAAGATCAATTTCATCAGATGTAAAAATTTCATCAGCTATTATTGTTGCCTCATTATTTGAAATTTCTAAAAAACCACCTGTAATAAAATATGCATCTCTTTTAGTTTTATCAGGACTTTCTATTTCCATTTTTCCATAAGAAAGCTCTGCAACAAAAGGAGCATGATTAGGAAGTATTCCAATATCTCCTTCCGATGTTCTCAGTCTTAGATATCCAGCTTCCTCTTCTAGCACTTTCCTAATTTGAGTTACAACACTCACTTTTAAACTAGGCATCAGTCCCTCCTTATTTAGCTAATTCTTTTGCTTTAAGAACAGCCTCTTCAATTGTTCCAACATATAAGAATGCTTGTTCAGGAATATCATCATGTTTTCCTTCTAATATTTCTCTGAATCCTCTTATAGTTTCTTTTACTGGAACGTATTTTCCTTCCATTCCTGTAAATTGTTCTGCAACTGAGAAAGGTTGTGAGAAAAATCTTTCAATTTTTCTTGCTCTTGATACTGTTAATTTATCTTCATCAGACAATTCATCCATACCAAGTATAGCTATAATATCTTGAAGTTCTTTATATCTTTGTAATACTTCTTGTACTTTTCTCGCAACTTCATAGTGTTCTCTTCCAACTATATCTTCTGATAAGGCCTTAGATGTTGAATCTAATGGGTCAACAGCTGGATATATTCCTAATGAAGCTATATTTCTTGAAAGAACTGTTGTTGCATCCAAGTGTGAGAATGTTGTTGCTGGTGCAGGGTCAGTCAAGTCATCTGCAGGTACATAAACAGCTTGAACAGATGTTATAGATCCTGATTTTGTAGATGTTATTCTTTCTTGTAAAGCTCCCATTTCTGTTGCAAGGTTAGGTTGATATCCAACGGCTGACGGTATTCTTCCTAATAGTGCTGAAACTTCTGAACCAGCTTGAGTAAATCTAAATATATTATCTATAAATAGAAGTACGTCTTGACCATCTTTATCTCTAAAGTTTTCTGCAACTGTAAGACCAGTTAAAGCAACTCTAAGTCTTGCTCCAGGTGGCTCATTCATTTGACCATAAACTAGAGCTGTTTTTGAAATAACTCCTGATTCAGTCATTTCTCCATATAAGTCTCTTCCTTCTCTTGTTCTTTCTCCAACTCCTGCAAAAACTGAAATTCCTCCATGTCCTTTAGCAATGTTGTTGATAAGTTCCATTATAAGAACTGTTTTTCCAACTCCTGCTCCTCCAAATAGACCTATCTTTCCCCCTTTTATATATGGAGCTAATAAATCTATAACTTTTATTCCTGTTTCAAAAATTTCAGTTTCAGTTTCTAAGTCATCAAACTCAGGAGCTTCTCTATGAATAGGTAAGAATGTTTCTGCATTAAGTGGCCCTTGATTATCAACAGGTTCCCCTAAAACATTCAATATTCTTCCTAATACAGCTTTTCCTACTGGTACAGTTATAGGTTTTCCTGTGTCTATAACTTCCATTCCTCTTTTTAAACCATCAGTTGAATCCATAGCAACTGTTCTTACAACATTATTCCCTAAGTGTTGTTCAACTTCAAGTACAAGTTCTTTATCATCTAATTTTACTTTTAAAGCATTATATATTGCAGGCAACTCATCTTTAAAAGCAACGTCCACAACGGCACTTATAATTTGTGTTATAGTTCCTTTGTTCACTTACTATTGCCTCCTTACTCACATTATTTATTTAAAATTTTTATAAAGCAGATGCTCCTCCAACTATTTCAGTTATTTCTTGAGTTATTGCAGCTTGTCTATTTCTATTATATTTTATATCTAAAGTTTTTATCATTTCATCTGCATTATCAGTAGCACTACTCATAGAATTTTTTCTAGCTGAATGTTCGCTTGCAGTGTTATTTAAAATAGCTTGATATACTTGTAAATTTATAAATCTTGGTAAAAGCGAAGATAAAATGTAGTCAGTATCTGGCTCAAATATATATTCACTATTTACACTTCCTTCTATTCTTTTGATAGGAATTATTTTTTCACAAGTTAAATCATATCTTAAAGCTGAAATAAATTTATTATAGATTATATGAATTTCATCAAATATATCCTTATTATATTTATCTACAACTTCTTCTGAAATATTTTTAGCTATTCTATTCATTTCTTCAGGTGCTATTTTTGAAAAAGACTCTGAAAAATCATATTTCTTTTTACTAGCATGGTCTATGGCTTTTTTCCCTATTGGAATTATTGTTATAGTTTTATCTTTGTTTTCTGAAACTAATCTTTCTAGTGCTTTTAAAGTTGAACTATTAAAACTTCCACAAAGACCTCTATCTGAAGTAATAACTATTACTGCAATATTTTTAACTTCTTTTTTACCATCAAACAATGGATGTTTTTCATACTTTACACCAGAAGCTATATTTCCTAAAATTTTTCTCATACTTTCTTCATAAGGTCTTGATTCTACAACTAATTTAGAATACTTTTTAAATTTTGTCGTAGAAACAATTTCCATAGCATTAGTAATTTGACGAGTAGACTGAACACTTTTTATTCTACTTTTTATTTCTTTCATTCCAGCCATAATTTTACTCCTTAATTAAAACTTTTTTTGAAAGTAGCTATTTCAGATTTTACTTTTTCTTCTAAATCCTTATCCAATGCTTTTTTCTCTGCTATTTCAGTTAAAATGTTAGTATTAGATTTTAAATATTCTAGTAATTCTTTTTCAAATCTTCTAACATCTACAACTTCAATATCATCTAAATGTCCATTTATAACTGCATAGAAAGAGATTACTTGTCTTTCAACAGTAAATGGTTGATATTGTGGTTGTTTTAAAATTTCCATTATTCTATGTCCTCTTTCAAGTTGAGCCTTAGTTGCTTTATCTAAATCAGACCCAAATTGAGCAAATGTCAATAACTCTGTGTATTGTGCAAGCTCCAGTTTTACTTTTGAAGCAACTTGCTTCATAGCTTTTATTTGAGCAGCTCCTCCAACTCTTGATACAGATATACCTGCATTTATTGCTGGTCTAAATCCTGAGTTAAACAATTGTGACTCTAAGAATATTTGTCCATCTGTAATTGAAATAACATTTGTAGGTATGTATGCTGATACATCTCCTGCTTGTGTTTCAATTATAGGAAGAGCAGTTATAGAACCTCCACCTAATTCATCAGATAGTTTAGCTGCTCTTTCAAGTAATCTTGAATGTAAATAGAATACGTCCCCTGGATAAGCTTCACGTCCAGGTGGTCTTCTAAGTAGTAAAGACATCTCTCTATAAGCTACTGCATGTTTAGATAAATCATCATAAATTATTAAGACATGCTCTCCTTTTTCCATAAAATATTCCCCTATTGCTACACCAGAATAAGGTGCCATATATTGCAAAGGAGCTGCTTCAGATGCAGTTGCAGCAACTATAATTGTATAATCCATACATCCTAAATCACTTAATTTTTTATATATTTGTGCAACAGTTGATCTCTTTTGACCTATTGCAACATAAATACATTTTACATTTTGACCCTTTTGATTAATTATTGTATCAATAGCAATAGCTGTTTTACCTGTTTGTCTATCTCCAATTATAAGTTCTCTTTGTCCTCTTCCAATAGGTACCATACCATCTATTGATTTAATACCAGTTTGAAGTGGCTCAGTAACCGGTTGTCTTGATATAATTCCAGAAGCCTTTCTTTCAATAGGCATATACTTATCTGCAACTATATTCCCTTTTCCATCTATTGGCTCTCCTAGTGAATTGATAACTCTTCCTAATAAATTCTCACCAGCAGGAACAGAAACAACTTTACCAGTTGCTCTAACTTCATCTCCCTCTTTTATAAGAGAGGCATTACCAAGGATAACGGCTCCAACATTATCTTCTTCTAAGTTTAAAGCCATTCCCATTACTCCATGGGGAAATTCAAGAAGCTCTCCAGACATAGCATTACTCAAACCATATATTCTTGCAATACCGTCTCCAACTTCAAGAACAGACCCAGAAGTTTTTATTTCCAATGTTTTTTTGTAACTATCTATTTCTTTTTTTATAATAGAACTTACTTCTTCTGGTCTAATTTTCAAATTATTACACCTCCATTAAAGACCTTAACTTTTTTTCCAGTTATTTAATTCTCTACGAATAGAGCCGTCAATAACCCTATCTCCAATTTTTAGAATTCCTCCACCTAGAATATTTTTATCAATTTTTACATCTAAGTTTATTTCTTTTCCAGTTTTTTGAGATAGTTTTTCTATAAGTTTTTTCTTTTGTTCTTCCGTTAATTCTTTTGTAAAAGTTGCTTCAACATTTAAAATTCTATTTTTTGCATAATATATTTTCAAATATTCACTAACAATATATTTAATACAGTTTATTCTTTTTTTATCTAAAATATAAAGTAAAATATTTAGATTATCTTCATCAGAATTTTCAAAAATTTCACGTAACACAACTTTCTTTTTTTCATTATCAATTAAAGGGTTTATAATAAAATTTTTAAACTCAATATCTTTTTTATAAAGCTCCATAGCTGAATTTAATAATTCATATATTTCCTTTATTTGATTTTTTGCTTCTGCAATATCAAATATTGCTTTTGCATATCTTTTTCCAACTTGACTTTTTATCATTTATCTTCGCCTACCTCTTCTATAAACTTGTCAATAAGCGAATCTTCCTGTTTACTGTCAATTCTTTCATTTATTATTTTTTCTGCTAATTCAGCAGCTAAAGCTTTAACCTCATTGCTTAATTCAGCCTTAGTATCACTTTTTATTTTCTCAACTTCTAATTCAGTTGCTTTTATAATATTTTCTCTATTATCTCTAGCTTCTTTTATTAAAAGATGTGCTTCTTCTTCCGCTTTTCTCTGTGCATTTCTAACAATTTCACTAGCTTCTTTTCTTGAAGAGCTAATTTGTTCCTCAGCTTCTTTCAAAAGTTTTTCAGCTTCATTTTTATTTTTAGTTGCTTCAACTAGTTCAGTTTCAATTTTTTTCTTTCTTTCACTTATAATTTTTCCTATAGGTTCTTTAAAATATTTTTTTACAATAAATATAAGTACAAAAAAGTTTATTATTTGCCAAAAAAAAGTAGTATCAATAGATATTATTGGCACAATATCCTACCTCCTTTCATCAGTTTAAATGATAAAAATATTATCCTAATTGGCTTAAGAAAGGGTTAGCATATAATAAGATTAATGCTATAACTAATGAGTAAATACCAGTAGACTCTGCTACTGCTTGTCCTAATATCATTGTAGATATTATAGTTCCTCTTGCTTCAGGTTGTCTTGCAACAGATTCAACTGCTTTACCAGCTGCATATCCTTCTCCAATCCCTGGTCCTAATCCTGCTATCATAGCAAGTCCTGCACCTACTGCTGAACATCCTAATACTATTGTTTTTGCTGTTAATAAATCCATATTTATCCTCCTAATTTTTTATTAATTATTTAAGCTTCTATGTATTCTTTGTCTCCAATAGACCCTTGAACATATACCATAGAAAGAGTTACGAAAACAAAACTTTGTACCAATCCTGCAAATAAATCAAAATATAAGTGTAGAGCTGCTGGAACAAAATAAGGTACTGCCATATATACAAGTCCCATTATAACTCCCCCAGCAAACATATTACCAAACAATCTCATAGAGATATTCAATGGTTTTGCAAGTTCTCCTACTATATTTAATGGTAGCATTACTGGTGTTGGATCTGCAAATCCTTTTAAATATCCTAGTATCCCATTATTTTTTATATTTATAGAAATAAACATAACTGTAGTTATCATAGCTAAGCACACAGTTGTATTTAAATCTGCTGTTGGGGATCTAAATGCTGGATAAATCACTAATACTCCCTCTTGAACTCTAGCCCAAGGGACAGGGAAAAATGCAATTATATTTGACAAAAATATAAACATAAATAGTGTTGCAAAATATGTATAATATTTTTTCTTCCAAGCTCCTAATATTTGCCCAATAGTAGAGTCTAAAAATTCATATATTCCCTCTAATATAGATTGAAATTTCCCTGGTACTAACTCTAATTTTTTTGTTCCTAATTTAAAAATAAGAAAAAATATAAAGAGTATAATCCAAGTAGTAACTACGGTTGAAGTTACTGGAAGTCCAAATACCGAAAAAATTATATCCGGTCCTGAAACTAGAGAGCTTTCTGTAAACTCTATTGGTCCTAATATCATTCTTACCTCCTTTCATTAATCAAAAAATTGATTAATTACTTTTACTTTAAATATTTTTTTATTTTTTCAAGTACATTCATAAAATAAATAGTAAGTTTTACATTTAAAGTTCCTATAAATCCACTTAAAAAAAGTTTAAAGTCATTAGTTAAATATAATAGCAAGCCTAAAAAAATCATATGTAAAAAATATCTTCTGGCATAACCAAAATATGCTATTTTTTTTGCTGCTCTAATATCATTAGTATAGGCAATAGCTTTACTATCCAATGCTAACAAATAGAATGATAAAACAGAAATAATACAACCTCCTGACATTCCTAAAAACAAATACTTACTTTGAAATATCAGACCAATTAGAAAACAAATTATAGTGTTAATTATTACTATTTTAAAAATTTTCTTTATGTTTTCCATTATTCTTTTCCTTTTTTATTATTCTCACTTTTATAGAATATAAGTTTATATACTCTATAAAAACCATTCACTATTCCTAATATTATCATAAATATAAAAAAATGCCAACTTTTAAATAAATATTTTTCTACTATTTTATATAAATATATTGATATTGCTACATTTATGAAAATTGTTAAGCCTATTTGTGAAAATAAACCTAAGTATCTAAAAAAATCTTTATCGAAATAATTATTCCATTTCATTCTTTAATTTAGTTCTTTTTCAATTAAATTTGAAATATCAATTGCTAATTTTTCTACAAGTTCTGTATTTTCTCCTTCAGTCATAACTCTAATTAAAGGTTCAGTCCCTGATTTTCTAACTAATATTCTAACTTCATCTTTATATTTATTTTCAATTTCAGAAATAAAAGTTATTATATTTACATTTTTATCCCATGTATTTTTTTTCATGTTATCCACTTTAACATTTATAAGTTTTTGTGGTGCATCTTTAACTAAAGTTGCCATTTGATCTAATGTTTTTTTAGAATCTCTTAATGCTTCAACTAATTTTATAGATGAAAGTATTCCATCGCCAGTAGTTGCATACTCTTTTAAAATTATATGCCCAGATTGCTCTCCACCAATTGAAATATCATCTGCTAACATTTTTTCTAGGACATTTCTATCTCCAACATTAGCTCTTAATAATTCTATTCCATTTTCTTTTAAATATTTTTCAAAACCTATATTACTCATTACAGTTGTTACAACTTTATTGTGATTCAATTCACCTCTGTTTTTCATAGCTGTTGCAAGTATAGCTATAATCTTATCTCCATCAATAATTTTCCCAAATTTATCAACAGCTATAAGTCTATCGGCATCTCCATCATAAGCAAGTCCTAAGTCAGCTTCATAACCTACTACTACTTTAGATAATATTTCTGGATGTGTTGACCCACATTTAACATTAATATTTCTTCCATTAGGAGCATCATTTATAACAACAAGTTCTGCTCTTAAATCTAAAAATACATCTTTAGCTGCTCTATATGCTGAACCATTTGCTGTGTCTAAGACAATTTTCATATCTTTAAAATCCCCTTTAACACATTGAGATAAATAATTTTTATATAAAAAATATTCATCTTCAGCATACTTAAACTTTCCAACTTTATCTCCAGGTAACGGATCAGATAATATCTTATCTACATTATCCATATAATCCTCTATTTCATTTTCTATTTCATCAGAAAACTTATATCCTAATGAACTAAATAATTTTATTCCATTGTCTTTTGCTGGATTATGTGAGGCAGAAATCATTATTCCAGCAGCAGCTTGCTTTAATTTAGTTATATAGGCAACTCCAGGAGTTGGAATAACTCCAACGAAATCTATATATATTCCCATAGATGTTAAACCAGCTGTAAGAGCTGATCTTAGCATATATCCAGATATTCTCGTATCACTTCCCATTATAACTTTTATTTTTTCATTTGTATTTTTTGATTTTTTTCTTAAGAAATGTCCTAAAGCATACCCAAGTTTTAATGCCTTATCGACTGTTAGTTCTTTATTTGCTTCTCCTCTAATACCATCTGTACCAAAGTATCTCCCCATTGAAAAGTTCCTCCCCTATTTTTATATTTTTATTTTTTTTAAATTTAATTTTGTTGCAATAACTCCGGTGATAATTCCCATTAAAACACCAAGAGCTAAAAAAAATGTTATAAACAATATTATTGATTTACTATTTAAAGATATATTTCTAAACATTAAAAAATAAACAACTATTAACTGCAATAAATTATGTGTAAATGCTGATATACAACTTATCGCAACCAAAGATAAGTAAGCTCTAAATCTATATAAAATTATCATAAATAAAGTACTTATAAGTCCTGCACTAAAACTTATCATAAATCCTGGTGTGAAAAGTGTTCCTAACATTAATGCTTGGATAAATATTCTAAAGAATACAACTTTTATAGCCATTCTAGAGTTAAATTTTTCAAGAGCTATTAAAACCGATATATTTGAAAGTCCTATTTTCATCCAAGGAAATGGTTTTGGTATAATATTTTCAAGTAGTGACAAATAAAGCCCCAACAACACTAAAGCTATTAAATATTTTTCTTCTCTATATTCTTTAGTTTGCACAAAACCACTCCCTTATATTTTTTATTCTATAGAAAAAATTAAATAGTAAAATCAGTCTCTGATATTAGCATAAGTTTAAAGAGCCTATTTTTATTAAGCTCCTAGAACTCAACTATCAAAAAACTTTATTTATACCCATTTAATTATTACTAAACCCTTAAATCTGAATTCATTCCAATTAAATCTTTATATTTTTCTAAAATTGGTTTTATCTCAACACTTATAAACTTTTCTGTTTGTTGTGGTGCAAAACCAACAAAATTCTTAGGTTCTAATAATGATAACAACTTTTGTTTATCTAATTTAAAATAATCATCATTTACTATTCTATCAATTAAATCATTATCTTTACCTTCAATTTTTACTTGTTTTCCAGCTTCCATAGAATGAACTCTTATTCTTTCATGAAGTTCTTGTCTATCTCCACCGGCTTTTACACACTCCATAATTATATATTCCGTTGCCATAAATGGTAACTCACTCATTATTCTTTTTTCAATGATTTTATTATAAACTACCAAACCTTCCATTATATTGTTCCAAATAATTAAAATTGCATCTACTGCTAAGAATGCTTGTGGAAGTGCTAATCTTTTATTAGCTGAATCATCAAGAGTTCTTTCAAACCATTGAGTTGAAGCTGTCATAGCCGTACTTTGTTGCAATGCTATTACAAATTTTGCAAGTGAAGATATTCTTTCACTTCTCATTGGATTTCTTTTATATGCCATAGCTGACGAACCAATTTGACTCTTTTCAAAAGGTTCTTCTATTTCTTTTAAATGTTGTAATAATCTTAAGTCATTAGTAAATTTATGAGCTGATTGGGCTATATTTGAAAGTAAATTCATTATTTCAGAATCAACTTTTCTGTCATAAGTTTGACCTGTTACACCAAATCTTTTAGTGAATCCCATTTTCCCTGACACAAGGATATCTAGCTCTTCAACTTTTGAAAAATCTCCTTCAAACAAATCTTTAAAACTTGCTTGTGTTCCAGTTGTTCCTTTAACTCCTCTAAATCTTAAAGTGCTTTCTTTAAATTCTAATTCTTCCAAATCTAACAATAAAGATTGTAGCCATAAAGTTGCTCTTTTACCAACAGTTGTTAATTGTGCTGCTTGAAAATGTGTAAAACCTAAAGTTGGAATATCCTTATTTTCTAATGCAAACTTAGATAAATTATTCATAACGTTTATAAGTTTTTTCTTAAGAATAGCAAGACCTTCTTTTATTTGGATAAGGTCTGTATTATCTCCAACAAAAGCACTTGTTGCTCCTAAATGTATTATTGGCATAGCAAGGGGTGCTTGTGTTCCAAATGTATGAACATGAGCCATAACATCATGTCTGAACTCTTTTTCTTTTTTACTAGCTAACTCATAATCAATGTTATAGATATTTTTTTTCATTTCATCTATTTGCTCTTGGCTAATATTTAATCCTAACTCTTTTTCAGATTCAGCAAGAGCTATCCAAAGTTTTCTCCAAGTTGAAAATTTCATATCCGGAGAAAAATTATACATCATTTCTTTTGAGCTATACCTTTCACATAATGGGTTTGAGTAGATTTCGTTATTCATTGTTTACCTCCAATTTCATTATTATTGCATCTTCCGTTGGTTCTGAGTAATATTTTTTTCTTATTGATATTTGTTTAAAATTATTCTTTTTATAGAAGTTAATTGCCGAGAGATTACTTTCTCTAACTTCTAAAAATATATCTTTATTTTTTATTTTATCTAAAAGCTTTTGAGCACATTGTTTATTTCTATATTCAATAGCTGTGGCTATTGAGATTACTTCATAAACATCTATACTGTCTAAACTTACAAGGTATGAGCAAACATTATCATCTATAATATAAACATACACCGTATAATTTTTATCATCTAAAATACTATGTAAACTTTTTTCAGATATAGCACTATCTTTAAAGATTTCTTTTTCTAATCTTAATAATTGAGAAATATATTTTTCATCATTTTTTTTTAAAATCTCTATCATTTTTACCTCATCAATTATTTTACTATTCCTATTCTATTTAAAGGCCAAAATCTCAAAACAGCTTTTCCTCTAATTCTATTTTCAGCAACAAATCCCCACATTCTTGAGTCAAAGCTATTATCTGTATTATCTCCTAGTGCTAAATAATAGTCTTTATCTAAAATTACTTCCACTTCATTCCCATTGATTAGTTCAGATAATACTTTTTTATCATGAATAAAATCTAATATTTTCCCTGTCTCTTTTCCGTTCAAAATAAATTTTAAATTAGGTAAGTAAGCTTCTATTGCCATAGAATTTGTTTTTAATTCCTCTTGAATTTTTGCAATATCGAGAGAATATGCTTTATAAGCCTCTGTGTAATTTCCGGCTGGAATAATTTTTAGTTTATCTCCTTTTTTAGGAACAACCCATTCTTGATTTTCTATACCCAAATTACTATAATTTCTTTCTTCAATAGCTTTTCCATTGATATATAATTTTTGATTTTCAAATTTTACAGTTTCTCCTGGTAATCCCATAGCTCTTTTTGTATATAAAACTTTATTTTGAATAGGTTCTTCAAAAACTATAATTTCATTTCTTTCTGGTTTCATGAATTTGTATTTTATCATATTACCAAAAACTCTGTCTCCAACTTCTATTGTTGGTATCATTGAACCTGTTGGTATCTTAAAATTCCCTATATAAAATCTTTGTATAACAACTACTAAAACTCCAGCTACAACTATTGTTTCTATATAATTCATTGTTTTTCTTAATATTTTTATTTTTTTCTCATCTACAATTAAGAACTTCTCTACAATTTTTTCTAACCATCTCTCTCTACGAAGCTCTGCTTTTTGTGCTAATTTTTTTTCTTTTACAAAAATATAAACAAAAAATGCTGTTAATATTAAGTAAAATATCAAGTAGCCTAAGAATTTTAATGACATTTTTACCTCCAAATTTTCAACTATTTTATAATTTTATGTGATATTAATATATTCAAAATTATATAAAATTACTGCTCTTAATTATATCATAATTTATAATAAATGTATTCTTTTTATTTAGTTTAAAAATTTATATTTTTTTTGATTAAATATATTGTTTTTTGTTTCAAAAAAATATATAATAATAAAATATTAAATATAACTATATATAAGGAGGCATATTATGGAAAAAAAAGGAGATTTCTTAATTCTGAAATTAATTATCGGTGTTATTGTTGGTTTAATAGTAGGTTTTGTTGCAAACGAACAAGTTATTTCTGTTATTCTTCCAATTAAATTTTTTCGGTTGTATACTAAATGGTGTTGATAGAAAAAATTTCTATTAATGCCATTTTTTAATAAAAAAAAAATTGAGACAATGAAATTTTCCTGTTAAAATTAAATCGCTCAAAATAACCATAAAGGAAGTGATTTCATTGTCTCCATCTGATTTTATCAAAAATATCTTAAATATTCAAGATAATAATATTTCTTTTCCAGAAGAAAACTATTTTCAAATTATTAAAAAAAACGATTTCTTTATTAAAGTTTTTAAAGGATTTCTTAAATCTAATCACTGTGCTTGTCCACATTGTAACTCTAAAAATATTGTTAAAAATGGTTCAAGAATTCGTAAAGTTAGGTATATTCCTTACCAGAATTACAATATTGAACTTGAGCTTACTATACAAAGGTATATTTGTAAGGATTGTAAAAAAACTTTTTCACCTTCCACTAATGTTGTTAGTAATAATTCTAGTATATCTAATAATCTTAAATATACTATCGCGCTTGAACTTCAAAAAAATATTTCTCTTACATCTATTGCTAAGAGATATAATATTTCCGTCTCTTCTGTGCAAAGAATTATGGATACCTGCTATTCTAATTTTAAAGTTAATAGAGAACATTTACCAGAAACTATTTGTATTGATGAATTTAAATCTGTTAAAAATATTGATGGCGCTATGTCTTTTGTTTTTGCTGACTTTCAAAGTAAGAGCATTATCGATATAGTGGAAGATAGAAGACTTCCTTCTCTTACAGAATATTTTTCTAGATTTTCTTTAAAATCTAAAAATAATGTGAAATATATTTGTATGGATATGTATGCTCCATATATTAGCTTAGTTAAATCTATCTTTCCTAATGGAGAAATAGTTTTAGATAAATTTCATATTGTTAACCTTATTAACAGAGCATTTAATCAAACTAGAATATATATTATGAACTCTATTCAAGATCCTTCTTTAAAAAGAAAATTAAAGAGATTTTGGAAGTTATTATTAAAATATTACCCTGACCTTTGCGAAATAAAATACTACTGTCAAAGTTTTAAGTACAAATTAAGTAGTAAAGATAAAGTAGATTATATTCTTGATAAAATACCTGAATTAGAAATTAATTTTAATATATATCAAGATATTATCCAAGCAATTAAACATAATAATTTTAAAAAATTTGAAGGAATAGTAGAAAAATATCTTGGAAGTAAAGAAAAAATTTCTGAGAAAATGAGAGTTGCTTTAAAAACTCTTAAAAAATATATGGAATATATTAAAAATATGTTTGAAACTAATATTACTAATGGAGTAATAGAAGGTTTAAATAATAAAATTAAATCAATAAAAAGAACTGCATTTGGATATTCAAAATTTAGCAATTTTAAAAAGCGTATATTAATTCAAGAAGGAATTGTTTCAATTAATGCCTAATTTTTTTATGCAATAATGAATTTTAGTAACAATAAAAAAAGAGAATTTTCAAGTTTTTATTCTCAAAAATTCTCTTAATTATGCTAAGTCATAGTCTAAACTTTTTCATCAACACTATTTGACAAATAGCCATTTTTTCTAGGTCAAGTTATTTTCTTTGTTGTACCACTTATCATAATTGGTTTTATTGCTCCTGCAATAACTCAATTAAAATCAAATGCTAGTAAAATGTTGTTAACTATGTTGGGATTATCTTATATTTCTTCAGTAGGTGCTGCACTTTTTTCTGCAACTGCTGGATATATTTTAATTCCTAAATTAAACATTCTTTCTAATGTTGAAGGTTTAAAAGAATTACCTCAAATACTATTTAAAGTAGAAATTCCACCTGCAATTTCAGTAATGGGAGCTTTAGTTTTAGCATTACTTTTAGGACTTGCAGTAGTTTGGACTGGTTCAAAAAGAACTGAGGAACTTTTAAACGAATTTAACAATATTATGTTAATGGTTGTAAATAAGATAGTAATTCCTCTATTACCTATATTCATTGCAACAACTTTTGCTGGACTTGCATACGAAGGAAGTATTACTAAACAATTACCTGTATTTTTAAAAGTTATTTTAATTGTTTTAGTAGGACACTATATTTGGATATTCATACTATATAGTATCGGAGGGCTTGTTTCTGGTAAAAATCCTTGGTCTTTATTAAAATTCTATGGTCCTGCTTATTTAACAGCTGTTGGAACTATGTCATCTGCTGCAACACTTCCTGTAAGTTTAAAATGTGTTAAAAAATCAGGAGTGTTAGATGAAGAAATAACTAACTTTGCTATTCCTTTAGGAGCTACAACTCATTTATGTGGTTCTGTATTAACTGAAACTTTCTTTGTTATGGTTGTTTCTAAAATATTATATGGTGCTGTTCCTCCTGTTGGAACTATGATATTATTCATTGTTTTATTAGGTGTATTTGCAGTTGGAGCACCTGGAGTTCCTGGTGGAACTGTTTTAGCATCTTTAGGATTAATTATATCTGTTTTAGGATTTGATGAAGCTGGAACAGGTCTTATGATAACTATATTTGCTTTACAAGATAGTTTCGGAACTGCATGTAATATAACAGGAGATGGAGCTTTAGCACTTATTTTAAATGGAATTTTTAAAAGAAAATAAATTTAGAACATTTACAAAATTTTAATTTGTTGATTTAAAAATAGTTCGTTATAACCAGATTTCTTAACGATTAAAAATCAAGAGTTCGCTACAAATTTGGCAAAACTCGCTAACTTGCTAACAAGTTAGCTCAAACACGCCAAGATTTGTTCGGCTCACTCTATTTGATTTTTAATCTAAAATCTGGAAAAATAACTCACTTATTTTTAAATTATCCAAAAGATAGCCCCGATGTCCGTATTAGTTCGAAGAGCCTGTGTTTATTGAGCTCGTAGAACTCATACGGCTATCAGGGGCTTATATAAGGTTGATAAATTAAAATTTAAATAATAAAAATTAGACTCTGGAGTATATATTAGTTTGAAGATAATCTATTTATCAAACTTGTAAAACTAATATATCTATCTAGAGTCTTTTTTTATATTTTTTTCTTTAAACTTTGTAATTATTACAATTTTTTTAAATTTTTCTATTTTTTTCAAAAATATTTTTATTTTTTTATTTGACATTATAGTTTGAAAGTGATAAAATACTTTCGAACTATAATTAATATTTTGATAAATATTTTTGTTAAGAAAAAGGAGAAAGATACGATATGGATTTAAAAGGAAGTAAAACTGAAAAGAATTTATGGACAGCATTTGCTGGTGAATCTCAAGCTAGAAACAAATATAATTTCTATGCTAACCAAGCTAGAGAAGAAGGATATGCTCAAATAGGAGAGCTTTTTGACACAACTGCTCATAATGAAAGAGCTCATGCTAAACTTTGGTTTAAAGCTTTACATGAAGATACTATACCTGATACTTTAACTAACCTTGCTGATGCAGCTGCTGGTGAAAACTATGAATGGACTGATATGTATGCAACTTTTGCTAAAGAAGCTAAAGAAGAAGGATTCTTAAAAATTGCTAAACAATTTGAAATGGTAGCTCAAATCGAAAAAGAACACGAAGAAAGATATAGAAAATTACTTGCAAACATTCAAAATAATGAAGTATTCCATTCTGATGAAAAAGTAGCATGGGAATGTATGGAATGTGGATATATTCACTATGGAACTGATGCTCCAGGTAAATGTCCAGTTTGTGGAGTTGAAAAAGCTAACTTCAAAAGAAGAGTTGTTAATTACTAATTAAAAAAGTCTCTGACGTCCTATTAGTTCGAAGAACCTATGTTCATTGAACTCGTATAGAACTCTCATATGGCTGTCAAGAGACTAATAACTATTTTAAATTATACTTTTCTATGAAATTAATAAACCTATCTGTTTAACAGATAGGTTTTTATTATTCTATAGTAAAGTATAAAAATAAATATCAAAAAATAGTCTCTGACGTCCGTATTAGTTCGAAGAGCCTGTGTTCATTGAGCTCGTAGAACTCATACGGCTGTCAGAAGACTTTATTTATTTTCTATAAACTATACCAACACCATCAGAGATTGGTAATAAGACAAAATCATAATTTTCATATAAATAATCAATGAACTCATCTAATCTTTTTACAATGGTTTTAAATCTTTTTGGACTTTCTTTATATAGATAACCCCTGAACATTATATTATCTATAAAAATAAGTCCATTCTCATTCAATATTTTATAGGAATCTTCAAAAAATTTTTTATACTGTCCCTTAGCAGCATCTATAAAAATAAAATCAAATTTTTTATTTAATTTTTCTATTTCTTCTGTTGCATCTCCAAAAATCTGAGACACTCCTTTCAAATTGGACTTCTTAAAATTTTCTTGAGAAATTTTAAATCTATCTTCATCAATCTCTATTGTTGTTAAAGTTCCTTCTCTATCTTGTACCTCCTCCAACATAGTTATTCCTGAATAGCCTGTTGCAGTTCCAATCTCTAAAATATCCTTTATATTTTTATTAGTCTTTATTATAAACTTTAAATATTGTCTAATTTCTTTACTTATTATAGGAACATTATTTACCTCTGCATCTTTTTCTAATTCCTTAAATAATTCTAAATTTGGATTTTTATATTTGTCTATTTTTGATGATATATATTCGTTCGCTTCTTTTAATTCCTCTAACATTTACCCTCTTTTCTCAATTTTATTATGTAAAAATTATCCATTACTTCTTCTTTATAATTTATAGAAAAACCTCCAAACTTATCATAATCTCCTTCTACATTTTCAGGAACAAATAATTTTTCTACCTTAAAATCTTTTCTTTCATTTAAAAATTTTTCAATATTTCTTGTATTTTCTTCATAAGTTATAGTACATGTACTATATATCATTTCTCCATTTTCTTTCAATATATCTGCTGCTGAATTTAAAATTTCTAATTGTAAATTAGCTAACTCTTCAACATTTTCTCTATTTTTACTGTATAATATTTCAGGTTTTTTCCTTATTACACCATATCCACTACAAGGAACATCAGCTAATATTTTATCAAATTTTCTTCCTTGTTTATTAACATTTCTAGCATCCATCACAATAGGTTTTACAATAGTTATTCCCAACTTTTGCATATTATTTTCTATTAATTTTATTTTATGCTGATGAATATCTATTGCAATAACTTCTCCTTTATTTTCCATTGTTTCTGCTATTACAGCTGTTTTTCCTCCAGGTGCTGCACATATATCAAGAACTAAATCATTAATATTTGCATTTAAATTTAATGCTGCTAAATATGAAGACCCGTCTTGTGCTATTATTTTCCCAGTTTTAAATTCTTCGGAATTTATTATAAATCCAGAATTTATATAATATACTGTTCCAACTTTTTTAATTATTTGAATATTATTCTTGACTAAAAATTCTTCAAATTCCTCCTCAGAATACTTTAATTTATTAACTCTTACAGAAAGATAAGGTACTTTCTTTAAACTTATAATAGCTTTTTTTAAATTTTCCTCTCCATATTGTTTTAAGAGAACTTCACAAAACCATTTTGGAACCGAATATAGTAGCTCGTACTTCTTTTCTTCTTCTAATTTTTGTATTTCCTCATCTTTTATTCTTATATAGTTTCTTAAACTTCCATTAATAAATTTAGAAATCGGTAAACTATATTTTTTCTTAGTAAGTTCTGTTGCTTCCCAAACAACTCCTTTATTATCACTATTCATAAAAGTTATTTGATAAATTGACAATCTTAAAATATTCCTAAGCCATTCTTTTTTTATTTCTTTAGTTATTTTAGATATCATATAATCTAAAAATTCTTTGTTTCTAATAACACCGTAAAATATTTCTGTAATAAATGCTTTTTCTTTTGAATTTATATCCAAAGCTTTAAAAGTTTCATTTAAAACTATATTTGAATATCCTCCTTTATCTACCTGTGTTATAAGATTTATTGCTACTTGTTTAACATTCATATCTTCACCTTAATTTTATGAAATTAATCTTTTAATTCAAATCTATACTTTTGTTTTATATTAGGATACTTTTCTCTATCCACTTCCGAAGCAAACATATCATAAGGTCTAGCATATATTCCAAAGTCTCCATATAATGCTTGATAAACAACTAACAATTCTCCTGTTTCTGTATGTTTTGCAATATTTAAAACCTTGTATTCTTTTCCTTTAAAATGTTTATAAACTTTTTCTGTAAATATTTCTCTCATTTTTCCTGCCTATTTCTATCTAGCTATATATATTCAATAACTTTTCCAGATTTTAATGTTTTTTGTATGTCAATAACTCTTTGATTAGAACTTCCTCTCCACTTAAGATTTAAGTCTTTTAATTCGTCAACAAATTTCCCATCAATCAGGACATCACATTCTTTTATTAAAGAAATTCTAGCATCATCTTCTAGAATTTCCTCCCAAGTAAAACCTGACCAAATCCAGATATCTTTTTCTTTAAATTCTGCTTTAAATTTTTTTATAAACTTTAAAAGAGGTTCAATGTTTTTAGGATAAGTTGGGTCTCCTCCTAATATAGAAAGTCCTTTTACTATAGTCGAATATTTTCTAAAATAATTTAGAATCTCATCTTCTTCTTTAATTGTGAAAGTTGAACCATAATGCTCATTCCAAGTTTCCATATTAAAACAATTCTTACAACAATGAGTACAACCACTTACAAATAAACTTACTCTTATTCCTTTTCCATTAATCATATCTGCATATTTTATACCTGAATAATTCATTTTTATTAACTGTGTTTTACTCTATGCATTATTTCCTCTTGTTTACCTTTATTAAAAGGTCTAGCATTAGGTTGAGATAGATATCCACATACTCTCCTTATTACACTCATTTCATTTCCATCATGATTTCCACATTGTGGACAAGTGAAGCCATCTTTTGTTGCTGTAAATTCTCCTTTAAATCCACATATATGACACTTATCAACAGGTTGATTTATCCCCATATAATGTATCCCAACATTTTTTGCATATCTTAAAATATCTGGTATAGCTTCTAAGTTTTTAGTTAAAGAATCTGTTTCTATATAACTTATGTGTCCTCCCTTTGAATATTTATGCCCCAGTGCTTCCATTCTTAATTTTTCAAAAGGACTAATATTAATTCTTGAAGATACATGGAAAGAATTATCATAGTATCCTTTATCTGTGATGCCTTTAATATCCCCAAATTCAGATTTATCCACTCTTGCAAATCTATCACATAGAGATTCTGAGGGAGTTCCATATAATGCAAAACCTAAATTATATGTTTTTTTATATTCTTCAACTTTTTCTGAAATATATTTTAGTATATTAAATGTCTTTTCATAAATTTCTTCTGATTCAGAAAAATCTTTTCCATATAAAAGTTGAGATACTTCACTTAAACCAATATAACCAATTGATACAGTTGAATATCCTCCCCATATCAAATCTTTAATAGTCTCTTTTGCATTTTTTTCAGCCAATGCCCCAGACATCCAAAGTATTGGAGCTACTTCTGCCGTAGTATTTTCTAAATAATGTGCTCTAAAAATAGAATTATCTTTGCAAATTTCTAAAACTCTATCTAACTCTTTGTAAAATTCTTTTTCATTCCCTCTATTTTTTATTGCAATCCTTGGTAAATTTATAGTTGTTGCTCCTATATTAAATCTTCCAGCATATTTTTCTTTCCCCTTTTCATCTTTCCAAGGAGATAAAAAGGCTCTACACCCCATAGGATAAACCACTGTTTCTTCTTTTAACTGTTCTTTTGTAATAAATAAAATATCTGGATAAATTGATTTAGTCATACATTCAAAGGCAAGTTGTGAAATATCCCAGTTAGGATCTCCCTCATTTAAATTTAAATCTTCACACATTGCATAAACTATTTTAGGAAATATAGCAGTTTCTTTTTTAGCTCCAAAACCTGCCATTCTAGTCTTAAAAACATATTTTTGAACTAATCTTCCTTCCCATGATATCTCAGTTCCTATTCCTATTGTTGTAAAAGGAGTTTGTCCATTTACTGTTGATAAAGAGTTTATCTCGTATTCAAGTCCTTGCATTGCTTGTTTTACTGATTCTTCTGTCATATCAACTGTATAAGCAAAGGTTCTCGGATATTTATTTTTTAATTCTTGATTTGAATACTCTATATTTTTGTCTTTTAAATTTTCTATTTCTTCTTCACTTAAATTATCTATATATTTTATTCCTCTTAAAAAATGTTTCTTAAAGGTTTTTTTTATATACTTTACTAAAGCTCTATCTAAATATGGAATTGAACAGCCTCCAAAAGTATTAGATGATACAGAAGCTATAATTTGTACTATATGTCCAACTGCAACATCAACCGAATTTGGCTCAAGCATTTTTGCATTTCCTATATTACATCCACCACTTAGCATAGTTTCTATATTTACAAGTTCACAATTAGTTTCTCTGAATAAAAGATAATCTAAGTCATGAAGATGTATTTCCCCTTTAATATGAGCTAATTTTATATGTTTAGGTACTATTTTATTTAAGTAGTAGTCTCTTGATGATATCCCGGCTAATAAATCTCTTTGAACTGATATTGTCTTAGCATCTTTATTAGCATTCTCAGATAAAAGTTTTTCATTTGAAGCATCAACTAATTCTGCAATCTGTCTGTATATACCTTTTTCTTTTTCTCTAATTTCAGTCTTTATCGTTCTATAACTTTGATAGTCCATAGCAATATCTTTTTCAGAAGAAGCCATTAATTTTTTAACAACGATATCTTGAATTTCTTCAACCGATAATATTTTTTGTTCCATATTATCAATTTGATTTGCTATTTTTTCAATCAATTTTAAATTAGGTTCTTTTGAATTTTTTTCAAAAGCTTTTTTTATTGCATTCTCAATTCTACTACTATCAAATGCAACTATTTCCCCATCTCTTTTAATTACTCTTTTCATACTTTTTCTACTTAAATAATTTCAAAGTAGCCCTCCTTACTTCCAAATACTTATCTTTGTTAATTTTATCATTTTTTAGCGTTTTTTACAATATATAGTATTTGTATATTTTTGTTATACTATATATTGTTGGTATAACTTCTAGGAGGTATGATTTTTTCTTGTTTATCCATCTATCCCTTCATCTTCTTCTATTAAATAATTAATTTGTTGCCAATCATAAAATTCAACTAATTTATATGGTATTGTATTGTTTTTATGGGCTATAGCAATTATTTCATCTTGTTCAAGTTTATACACAATATGGTGTTCTTCAAAATCATCTAATAACATTTCTTTATACTCTTCATATTTTCCATTTTCTTTTAATTCTTTTATAATTTTTTTTACTTCTTCATAATCTAATCTTTCCATCTAAAATTCTCCTTTATATTGATATATAATTATAACATTTTTTTATTTAATTATAAAATTAATAAACATATGCTCTTCGAACTAATGTGGGAGTCAGAGGATAATTTTTTTACTATTTAATTTTATACTTTCTTATAACTTGAAAAAAGAGAATTTTTAAGTTTTTATTCTCAAAAATTCTCTCAATTATGCTAAGTCATGGTCTAAACTTTTTCATCAATACTATTTGACAAATAACCAATTTTTCCTATCATGATTAATATATCATATCTTTAAAGTATTATTCTTGATCTTAAAGTTATTGTTTTTTTGAAGTACATTCAATTATATTTCCATCATTTCAAGATTTATACCAATTTTACTGGTACTTCTTTCAGACTAATAATTATTATTTTATCTCACTTCTATGTTTAAAATTAATTAATAAGTATACTCATTATTTGTTAAATATTTTTTCATAAATTTTATCCATTTTTTTAAATTTCTTTTATATTCAGCATATTGTTTACCAACTTCTTCTCTTTCTTCAATTTTTTTAATAAGTTCCTCCTCTCTTTTTGGGGTATTTACTTTTTCTCTTCTTAAAATTTCTAATTCATCTAAATATTTATAATACTCTCTTCCTCTTTTTTTAAGTTCTTCTAATTTTTTATTTTTTTGGTTAATTATATCTATATGTTCTTTCTTGATATTTTCTTTTGTCCATATTATTTCATTATCCAAGTTTCTTATTTCATCAGGATAATTATAGATTGAAATTTCAATTACCAAACACCCATCCCAATCCTCAAATTCTCCACATTTCAAATCATCTTCTTCTATTTTACTAAGAACCTTGTAAACAACTGAATCATAACCTATTTCAGGCAAATCAAAAGGTTCTTCATTACTGTAATTACTTTCTTGTTGTTCCTGGTACTTTCCTATTATTTCAATCTTTTTTTCTTTCCATATAAATTTTAAAATTTCTTCTTTACATTTATTTAAAAAAATGTATAGCTCAGTATCTAAAAATTCATCTAAAAAAACAAATGTATCATCGTTCATTTATATACCTCTTTTCTATTTTGGATTTGGATTCGCTGGAACTATATGTGCAGTTCCTTTTGAATCATAATGTATTGTAAATCTACTTGTTATACTTCTTTGTCCTGTATCTTTGTCAATAAATATACCATTATATTTTCCTTGTGTATCCACTATTTCTTTAACAATTTTTCCATCTCTTTCAATTTTTTGTCCTGTACCTTGAAAATCATTAAGTATATTACTAGCTGTTTGCATATCTACTTCGCCCTTTCCTTGTTGAAAGTTATTGTGTCCAACTACATGTTTCCCTTGTTTTCCCTCATGTAATTTAACATTTTGTGATTTAACGGTAGTTGATAATTTTCCATTAGCTTCATTTAGTTCATTATTGGTAATATTATTTGGTTCCAATCCATTTTTCACTAAATTTCCTTCTGTAGATGTTACTCGATTAGGTATAAATTTACTTGCTCCTTTATACCCAAGTTCAAATCCTACTATATTAGCAAAAAATTTCATATCTTCTTTATAAAGCTTCTTATCTAAAGTTGGAGTTGAGTCATAATAATTTTTTATATCTCTTAAAATTGCTTTATCCATCTTCTCTGCTTGATTTCTAGGAATATTTATTCCATTTTTGTAGTTAAGATCACTAATTACTGTATATTCTGCTCCTTTTTGTTTATAATATTCTGGAAATCTACTACTCATATATAAATCAGTTTCTGCAGATATTCTCTTTCTTGGGTCTTTCTTAGGCTCAACTAAACCTAAAGTTGTTGGATCTGGAGCTCCTGCATCTTCTGACCAAAAGAAAAATCCTCCTATTGCCATTGAACTTACACTAGCTGTTCCTGTTATTATTTTTTCTGCTAGTTTATATCCAGCACCAGTTACAGCTCCTTCAGTAATACCTTCTTTAAAGCCATCTTTATATGCTACAGTTATATCCTCTCTATATTCTTTTGTTGTATCAATATTTCTTCTTAAGTACAAATATCTACTTTTATATGCAGCTTTTTCTAAAGTATAAGCACTACTATTCATTAATTCAAATTGAAGGGGTACTTCTTCTCTAGCATATTTTTCATATTCTCTTACAACTCCAATTTTTTCATTAATTTTTGCAATTTTTCTATCTTTTTCTATTCTTGCTTGTTCTTTTTCTTTGGCAATTTTATCCATTTCCTTTGGAGTAAGACTAGAGACAAACTCGTATCTATCAGCTATCTCTTTTAGCTTCTTTCTATATTCAGCTTCTGCTTTTGCTATATCATTTTTAGCTTCTAACTCTGCTCTATAACCATCAGCAGTAACCTCACTATCAGGATTCATTTGTGCATTATCTAGTTTAGCTATATCTATTGGATTTGCCTTATTTTTTGCTATTCTCTTTTGTATTTCTTCATAAGCTATTTCTCCTGCTACTGTTGAACGTAGTTGTCCTTTATCATTTGCTTTTCCTTTGTTATCTATTAAATCTTCTCTTATCTTCCATTCTCTTGCAAGTGACGGTCTTACTTCTTTATCTTTTGCATTTTGGTTTATAAATATCTTTTTAGTTACTTTATCATAAAAAGCTACTATTTCTTTTCCTTCTGCTTTTAACTCATCTATTCTTTCTTTTACTTTTTCTGATAATGTTGGGTCATTTGGATCAAATTTTTCTATTTCTACTCCAAGCTCTTTTTGTACTTCTTTTCTTTCTAATTTTCCTTTTGCAATAATATCCATTGCAGGTGCTGTTTGAACTCTAACTATTGCTTCCTTTATTTCTATTAGACTTCTTCTTTCTGCATCCCCTATATCTTGGCTCTTATTACCATTTATCATATTATCTATTGTTTTTACTACTGTTCTTCCTGTTGCTTTTCCTTCTATTAAAGCAATTTGAAGATCTTCTTTAAACTTTTCAGGATTTTTAATATAGTTAATTGTTTGAGATTCTATATTTATATCTGTTTTAAAATCTCTATCTTCTGTTATCTCTGTCATTGTATCTAAATCTCTATTTATTTCATCTCCAGAAGATTTTCCTATTTCTACATTACCTATTACTGTATTCTTTGTTATTCCTTCTTGTTTTCTATCAGAATAATTTACTCCTATACTAGTTATTCCAGAAGTTGATACTCCTACTGAACCACCTACTGTTTTTAATTTATCTACATTTTCTAAGTTATGTCCTACATATTCATCTATTGATAATTTTCCATTTTCACTTGTACCTATCGCAGAAGCTGTATTTTCTACCTTACCTACCTTTAGATCACTTCCATCTCCTATTATGAAAGTACTTGCATTATCTACAACTCTTCTTTCTCCATTTGTTTGTGAATAGTTTACACTTCCTGATGGAAGACCATTTGCTGATACACTTAAGCTTCCACCTTTTGTACTTCCCTTTGTTGTAGATGTATTTTGTTTACTTTCAATAGTTAGATTTTCAATATTACCAGTAACTTTTCCACCTTCTTGATTAAATCCAGAAAGAGTCATATTCTTAGTATTGTTATGCACTTCATCTACATTTACAAATCTACCATTTTGGTAAGTAGTTCCATTACTATTCATTTTTGATTGAGAAGCTGAAATACTTACCCCATTTCCTTCTGTTTGGAAACCATTATTGTAGTTAATAGTTACACCAGCTGATATTCCACTACTTTGGTAAGTAGTTCCATTACTATTCATATTTGATTTAGAAGCTGAAACTCTAATTGCATCTACTTCTGTTTTGGAAAGTATTTATATGGGAATTATTGCTTACTTACTTTTTATTTTTAAACTATATAAAAGCTGAATAAATATATTTCTATCTATTCAGCTTAACTTTATTTATTCTGCCATAATATCATACTATCTTTTATATATTTTTTTAATCATTTTTATCATAAATTTTATATTTTGAAATAATTACATCCTTTTATGTGCATTTTTTATATATACTTTCAGTTTCAAATAAAAGATGAGATAATTCTGTATCAAATGAATAACTATCAATTAGAGGATAAGTATAACTAGGCATATATTTATTTTTATCTAGTACTTGCATCATTATTTTTATTTGTCTTTTTGCTTCCTTTAAAATACCTCTTGGAACCTCATCAAAATTTCTCATTTCTATATCATAAGGAGTTAATTTGGGTTCTGGTTTTAATAATTCTTCTTCTATTCTATCTAATGTTTTTTGACATTGTTGTATAACTTTTTCTAAATTTTTTTTTCTTATGCTCATTTTCTAATTCCTTTCCTTATTTTTAAGGTTCTAATAATGTCTTATATTTCCAAGGTTGATAAATAAATATTTGCTCAGCTCCTCCTGGATAAATATAATGTGCTTCATCTAATTTCTGTGAATTTGCTATTCCTTTAAGTATTATTGTTCCTGGTTCAATTTGCCATTGTTTTATTCCTGTCATTTGATTCCAAGATGGAGGTAATGCTAAACTTTCTCTATTTGTATATGAACTAAAAATTTTAAATAAAAATCGAATCAATTTATTAGTTTTAAGATGTCTAATTCTTTATATTACTTTATCTGTATCAATTTTCTTTTACTACTACCTACTCTACATTTCATCTTTATATGGTAGTCGAACTATATTTTTAAAACATTCTTCTGAAGCTCCAAACAATTTATAATTTTTCCTAGCTGTATTTAATGACACTCTATTCGGTCCAATAATTTCATCAGGCTTCTCCTCTGACACTTTATCATATTGCCAATAGCAAACTTCACAAATATCTACAATTACTTCATCTACATTATTTATTGTTAAATAACCACAACATGGACATCTTTTTCTTTTCATAGTTGGTCTCCTTTAATTTTTATTTTGGTGCATATTTTTCAATTTGTTCTAATCAATATAATTTCCCATTCTCTGGTTTATAATAAAAAATTTTTTTCTTGTATTCATTTTCTTATTTTTTCTCTCTATTATTTTCTAATATTATTTATTTAAATTATTTTTATTCAATGACTACTATATCCTTACAATATGAATTAACTGTTTTAGTTTATATATTTTATAATCCATAGATTAGAAATTCTTTTAATCATATAAAACTGTACAATATTTTGGATTTATTTTATTTAAAATTCTTCTTAAAATTATTGCATCTTGAGGAAATTTTTCTTTTATGTCATTCCAATTATGTAAAATAATTTTTTTAGGAAGAATAGTATCATAGATAAAATCTTCAATTGCATCCCAATTATTACCACAATGTTGAGGAAGATTCAAAGCTTTTTTGATAGAAAAAATTAATTCTAATTTATTATTGGTATTGTAAAAATTTATAAAAACTTCTTCTTTTTGTTCATATCTCTTTTTTAAAATATCTATAACTACATTATCTTCATTAGAATTAATTAAATTTTCTATATATGCATCACTTATTTCATCATATATTGATTTATAATTCTTTAACATATAATTATATAAATATGTATTTATAGTAATTATATCTTCCTTTTTATTAAAGTTTGAAGATAAAATATTCCAATACACTTCTTCTTCTAAGGCATTCTGAAAACTATCTATGTCTTGATAAAAAATATTTTCAAACTGTTTATCTGAAATATATTTTTTTAAATATAAACAAATAATCCTAATATACTTCATAATTTCTCCTTTTTTTAAATAATTAGTTATTTATAAAAATCTTTTTAATTATATAAATATAGAGCTTTAAAGTTAAAACTACATTTATAACTTTCCTCTAAAATTTTTATAAAATCATATTTTATATTTTAAAACTTTTATAAATATAAAACATTAAGGCAAAATAGGAAATACTGTTTTATAGTGATCATATGTTCCATATATCAAGCCATCACTTGAATATAGAATTCTATAACCTGGATTTTTAAAATTTGAACGACTCATTATGTAGTTAATTCCCACATCAGCTTCATACCATATTCTTCCATTTTTTATTGCTAAAATCCCAGTAGAATTATTAAAAATATCTCCTCCAATAGCCTTTCCAGGTGCATAATTATTTAATGCTTTTCCTTCCGACCATCCCAATACTTTTGCTTGAGCTTTAGTAATATAATTATTTGGCAATCTTCCTGTTTTAGTAATACTATCTACTGCATCATTAGCTAATTCACTAACTCTATATTGTTCTTTTAATCTAGCATAGTTTGTTACATTATGAGCAGGATAATTCAATTCTTTTAAAGAATTATTTAATTTATAATTTGTATATATTTCCTTTCCTTTAGAAATACCTGCTCCTACTGTTTTCATTACCATAGGAATTACTACTATATCTGTTGCTGATTCAACAGAACCTCTTATAAATTCTTGTTTTCCTTCTACCTCTTCTTTTGTTCCATATTGAGTACTTCCCTTTCCTACTCTTCCAGCTTCATCTCCTAATTTAGAACCAAATCCTAAGGTTGCAGATTTAAATAGACTGTTTACTGTTGCAAATCCTTCACTTACTGCACCTTTCATATCTGAATTAAAAAATTTATCTCCTGCTTCAAGTAAATGAAGTGAAACATTTCCTATTTCATCTAAACTTTTTTTAAGATGATATCCATAAGATTTTGCTCTTGGATTACTTTCAATAACAACCTCTTTTTTTATACCATCTATTCTTTTATAATATTCTCTATCTGAATTATTTTTATTTAATGAATCTACTATAGGATCTGCTATTGCTATTTTTTTCTTTCCTTCTTTACTTTCTGCATAGATTAAATGTATACTCTTAACATGAAAATCTGGTCTAAAAATAAAGTCTTCAATTTTACCTTTATCTCCTCTCATTTCTTTTAAAATTTTAGGATTCTTTTTCCAAGCACCATTACTCATTGCTTCTATGTATTTAAGTGTATTAAAATATTGAGCTTCAACATCTTTATCTGCTAAATCTGCTGTGACCTCACTATCTTTATCCATCTTTGCTACATCAAAACTTGATGCACTTATTGGATTTTTATCACCTTTCTTTAATCTATCCTTTATCTCATCATAGGCTATCTCTCCTGCTACTGTTGAACGTAGTTGTCCTTTATTATTTTCCTTTCCTCTTCCTAGCTTTAAGTCTTCTTTTATCTTGTATTCTCTTGCTATGGAAGCTCTTACTTCTTCATCTTTTGCATTTTGGTTTATAAATATCTTTTTAGTTACTTTATCATAAAAAGCTACTATTTCTTTTCCTTCTGCTTTTAACTCATCTATTCTTTCTTTTACTTTTTCTGATAATGTTGGGTCATTTGGATCAAATTTTTCTATTTCTACTCCAAGCTCTTTTTGTACTTCTTTTCTTTCTAATTTTCCTTTTGCAATAATATCCATTGCAGGCGCTGTTTGAACTCTAACTATTGCTTCCTTTATTTCTATTAGACTTCTTCTTTCTGCATCTCCTATATCTTGGCTCTTATTACCATTTATCATATTATCTATTGTTTTTACTACTGTTCTTCCTGTTGCTTTTCCTTCTATTAAAGCAATTTGAAGATCTTCTTTAAACTTTTCAGGATTTTTAATATAGTTAATTGTTTGTGATTCTATATTTATATCTGTTTTAAAATCTCTATCTTCTGTTATCTCTGTCATTGTATCTAAATCTCTATTTATTTCATCTCCAGAAGATTTTCCTATTTCTACATTACCTATTACTGTATTCTTTGTTATTCCTTCTTGTTTTCTATCAGAATAATTTACTCCTATACTAGTTATTCCAGAAGTTGATACTCCTACTGAACCACCTACTGTTTTTAATTTATCTACATTTTCTAAGTTATGTCCTACATATTCATCTATTGATAATTTTCCATTTTCACTTGTACCTATCGCAGAAGCTGTATTTTCTACCTTATCTACCTTTAGATCACTTCCATCTCCTATTATGAAAGTACTTGCATTATCTACAACTCTTCTTTCTCCATTTGTTTGTGAATAGTTTACACTTCCTGATGGAAGACCATTTGCTGATACACTTAAGCTTCCACCTTTTGTACTTCCCTTTGTTGTAGATGTATTTTGTTTACTTTCAATAGTTAGATTTTCAATATTACCAGTAACTTTTCCACCTTCTTGATTAAATCCAGAAAGAGTCATATTCTTAGTATTGTTATGCACTTCATCTACATTTACAAATCTACCATTTTGGTAAGTAGTTCCATTACTATTCATTTTTGATTGAGAAGCTGAAATACTTACCCCATTTCCTTCTGTTTGGAAACCATTATTGTAGTTAATAGTTACACCAGCTGATATTCCACTACTTTTACCAGTAGATGAATATGAATTATTTAATTCAACAGCTGTCTTATTAATATTTTCTACATTATTATAGATAAGTTTAGTATCTTGTGCTTGTGTTCCAACATATTCAACATTCTTTACAGTATTGTAAGTTATACTTGAATTTTCATCTTTTCCCTTTATTGTTGTTACAACAGCTCTTTCACTATGCGAGTTTGATTTAGAACTTGCTTTATTAAACCCTAAGTTTACTCCTACATTTGCATAGAAGTTATTATTAACTTTAAAATCACCATCTTTAATATCTTTTAAAGTTGCTTTACTTCCATCTTTTTTAGTAATATTACTACTTAAACCTTGAACTAAACCTGTAACAGTGTTAGTTGTTGAAGCTATACCTCCAAGTATATCTCCTGACTTCATTTGATTAAATGAATCTATCCCTTGTTTCGCTCTATCTAAGGCAGGTGATTTTATTCTTACTGATAGATTTATTCCACTGCTCTTTGATGATGTTTCTATATCTTTTACATCTTTTCTTGCTCCATAAGTAATATTTCCATTATTTATTTCAATATTACCATGTTTGAAATTTGTTGCTGTTATTTCTGCACCCTTATTAAGAGTTACATTATCTCCTAATACTAGATTAGATTTAGCATTTGTTAAATCTTTTTCTTTTAACTTACTTTCTGATTTTCCATATCCAACAGAAAGTCCTCCACTTCCTATACTTCCACTAAATCCTTTTTTACTTTCTTCATAGGAATATGTGCTATTTAAAGCTATTGAATCTGTTGTTAATTTACCTAAAACTTGTGAATTATCTCCCAATATTAAATTAGAACCTACAACATCAATATCTTTTGTGATTATTCCTTGATTCTTTACATAAAGATTGCTCGCTGAATTTTCTTCATCGTGAACTTTTTCTTTTTTAGATTTTGAACTCAAGAATCCTTTTTGTTTACTTCTACTTTCTCTATCCTCTGAATCAACTTCAGATTTTACTAGAACTTTTGCATCAATTAAAGCATTATCTGCTATTACTGTTGAACCTAAAATATTTAAATTATCAGCAGAAATACTTAGATTTTCAGTTTCTAATTGAGAGCCTACATTTCTTACAAAAGCATAGGAATTAAAGTTATTATCATCTTTTCCAAACTTTTGCTCTCCACTTAATTTTAAGCCTTCAATATTTACATTAATAGCTTCTATATTTGTATTTATAGCTCTAGTTATAGCTGCTATACTTGAATAATTTTTTGCAAAAATATTTAAGTTGTTTGCGCTTATTTCTGAAATATTTTCTAGCTCCGTATGTCTTGTTCTGTTAAGTTCTCCAAAATTGTAATTAAAGCCTTTTATTGTAGTTCTATTAAAAATGTTTTCATTTGAAATTAAATTTAAATTATTTCTCGCAAATATTTTCGAACCTTGATTTATTATACTATTTTTCCCTATTAACTCAACATCAAAACCTTTTATTTCTGCTTGGCTATTTCCTATACTTTTATTTAAGATCTCATCTGCTTCTAAATATGTTTTTCCACTTCCACCAATAATTCCTGCATTATCAATTTTATTAGCAACTATTGTTGTTTTTTCTATTCCAGCTATTCTATTTTTCCCACTAGAGTTAATATTATTTAAAGTATCTTTTGATAAGTAAACTCTTGGCGCTAAAACATTTAAATCATTTACTTTTTGATACTCATACCAAAGTATATCTCTTTCTAAATTAGCTATCTGTTCTCTTGTTAAAGGACTTCCAATAGTTAAATTTTGTTTTTTGCTTTCAATTTCTGCATTATCAATTAATTCTTTCATTGAAAATGCTTTTCCATTTAAAAATCTTGTTCCAAGTTTTTCAAATAAGGTTTTTTCTACTAATTGATTTTCATAGAAAGCATCTCCAAGTCTTCTAACATTGTCCCACTTATCTTTATACCCTATTTTATCTAAGAAATAATCACTTCCATAGTAATTACTTTTAGAAATATATTTAAGTCTCGTTTCTAAAATATATTTTGATGTAGGATTTGTATTTTCAACAAATAGAGCTGATGGAATATTTGATATTGGTTCAATTTTCCCAGTATTTATTATATTTTGAATCTCAGACATATTACTAACAACTTCAATTTCTCTATTTATATTCTTGTCAGTAATTTTTAATTCGTTATTTATAATAGAATTACCTTGAGCAACAGTTTCTTTTTTCATTTCAGGAATAATGACAGGTTTATTTTCTCTTTTTCTTCCATTAGCTTCATCTATTGCTTGAACAACTTCATTTTTTACTTTTATATCTAGAGATTTACCCTCAATTACACTTGGTTGACCTGTTACATAACCATATCTTCCTATGTATATTCTTTCATAAGGAACTCTTACTCTAATACCATCATCTAAATAAGTGTAGTTCCTTTTTTCTACACTTCTTTCTTTTCTTCCATTTGGGAAAGTATACTCATAAACATAATCGTTTTGAAAATCTCTTACATAAGTTGTTGTATTATTTGCCTCATGATAAGGATGAAAAGGATCTACAAGACTAAAGCCCTCAAAACTTTCACTTAATCCTAAAACTTCTTCTCCTGTTTTTACTTTTATTTTGCCTCCAGAAGTACTTACAAGATTTTCTAATTTATCTGCATTGATGGTTACAATTTCTTTTGTAGAAATTATTGAATCTTTATTCAAAATATTTTTAGCCTCAATATCAATATTATTATTAGCTAAAATTTTTCCATGATGTGTTTTCGCTTGATTTATTAGTCTTTCTTTTAAAGCAATTTTAGGTGTTTTTGAACTTCCGGTTTTTATGGTATTATTTTCTCCTAAAAAACCTCTCATATAGTCCGGGTATTTAGAAAATAAGTAAGATGGGTAAATATGATTTACCATAATATTTTTTAATTTATCAAAATGTCTTTCTTGACCTTCTCTAGCCTCATCTCTTGCTCTTCCACCACTACTAATACTTTCCCCATGAAAGTCTGAACTTTCTCTATTTCTTTTCCACAAATTATTTACTTCATCTAAAGTTAAATAATCCACATCCCAAGTTTCATAAAAACTTTCATAACTATTGTAATCATCTACTTTTCCAATGTTCTCTACAATATCAGATTTAATTCTTAGCTTATTTTCTGCTTGAATAGTTCCAATATTATTTGTTAATTTCTTACTTTCAATGAAAATATTATTTGCTAATATTTCGCCCTCTTGGTTTTCAATAATATTTCCTGTTATATCTAAATTCTTACCGGCATAAATTGTTTTAGCCTTTTGATTTTCTATTTTTCCTAAAGAATTTATTTTCAAATCATTTTCACTTGCAAGTAAGTCTTTATTTACCAAATCTTTAGTTTTAATATCTACATTAGTCCCACTAAGTATAGCTTTATTTTCTATTTTTTCATTAGCTTTTAATTTTAGATCTTGAGCTGATAAATCTTTTTTGTTTGTAAAATTCCTACTATCTATTGAAATTAAATTCTTTCCTGTTGTTTCTCCATCATTTACAACATCTTTAGCTTTTATTGTAAGGCTATTTTCTCCGTGTAATTTTGAAACTAAATTTACATCTTGACTTGTTGTTAAGATTACATCTGTTCCTGTAATTTCTCCAGTATTTGAGAATTTTTTTAAATCTTTCATTTCAATATTATTTGAAGCTATCTTTCCTGTATTTGCCAAATCTGTTTCATTTAACTTTATTTCTTTATTTGAAACTATTTCACCGGAATTTTTTAACTCATTATTATTTGCTTCAATTTTATTTAATGCCTTAATATTTTTTGTATTAGTTAATTTATTCGTTGTTAGAACTATATTATTTAAAGCTAGTAAATCGCCTGTATTTTCAACTGTATTTACATTAGCAACTATATTATCAGCTTTAATTAATGAATTATTTCCATTGTTTTTTAATTCATTTCCAATAATATTTAGATTTCCTGTTTCAATAGTATTTTCATTTATTACAGAACCTTTAGTTGTAATATTTTTAGCATGAACAATCCCTTTATTTTCTATAGCTCCTGAACTTATATCATCTTTAACAAAAATATTTTTTGTATTTTTTAGACTTCCAGCTATGTCTAATTTTCCTTCGGTTGCAAGTAATCCCTCATTTGTTAAATTTCCTACTACAATATTTTCTTTAGCTAATAATTTTTTTGTTGTTTTTGTATCTTTAGCTGTAAAACTTCCAGCAGTTACTATCTCTCCAGTATTTTCAGCATTCCCTGTAATCTTTATATTTCCACTAGCTTGAATATCTTTAGTATTATTTAATTTCCCATTTATATTAAGTGTAGAACTTGTCCCAACTACTCCAGAATTTTCTAAATTCTTAACTGAAATATCGCTAACTGCAACTAATTTATTTGTTGTTTTTACATTATCTGCTGTAAATTTTGAATTAGTAAGAATTTCTCCTGTACTATTTACATTATTAGCCTTTATATCTTTTAATGTAGCTATATTTCCAGTATTTATTAAATCTTTAGTTTCTAAAAATTCTTTAGTATATATATTGGCTGAATTTTCTACATTACCTTTTAATACTATTTCTTTTTCAGCTTGAGTTTTATCTCCAGCAAGTTTAATCTCTTGAGCATCTATTTTAATATTGTCTTGTGATAGTCCAGAATTAGTTTGTTCATATTCTTTGGCTTTAATATCTATTCCATTTCCTTGAACATTTTTAACTTTTACCTTACCCTCAGCCGTTATTTCTAAATTTTGTTTTAATGCAAAAATTCCCCCCATATTAAGTAGAGAATTTTTGTCAGTCAGATGGATTTTAATTTGATTGGCATACATACTTCCTGCTCCAATCATATCTCCACTGATAACTAGGGTTCCACCTTTTTTATCTTTGTTTTTAATATGTTCTTCCATATCAAAAGTATGTTCGCCAGTTACTAAATCTAATTTTTCTCCAGCAACTAATTTACCTTGTATTTCTAGTAATTTAGATAACATTTGAGATTTATCTGTACTACTTAAATCAAAACCTTTATCTCCAATTAGAATTTTCCCTTTTTCAATATCAAAATCTTTAACATTACCATCAACAAAATTTACTTTTCCTGTTGTTGCTGTGAAGTTTTTGATATTGATAGTTCCTGCTCCATTTAAGTAAATTCCATTTTCATTACTTAAAATCACATTTAATTTTTCTCTACTTAAAGCTTCAATATATCCTTCTATATCGGATCTATTCGCTCCGTTTACTTGAATAACTGCAAGATTTGCTGCTTGGTGTGGTCCTAGATTGGGATTTGAATTAATTAGTCCAGCTAGATGAGATCTTCCGACATTGTCAGCATTATTAAGAACTTGTCCTTCTTTACCGACATTGTATTCCAAAAAATTATTTACACTAACGCCTCTATGATTAGGAGTAGCAATATTTACTATTGGAATACCTGTTTGAGATTTATCTAAACTTGTATTTTGATTTGAATTTGGATCTAAAACTAGATTAGCAGAAAAAATATTCCAACTCAGCAGAAACTGAAAAAATATTGCAATGATTTTTTTGTTTTTCATTTTACTTTCCTCTCTTTAAAATTTTATCTTCAATGCGCTAGCAAAATATATTTCGTGATTTTTAGGTTTCAAATAGCTTGAATGTTTATGAGCTCTTCCATAACCAAAATCTATGTCTAAATATTTTGCGCTATATCTCATTCCTATTTGTATTCCTGTCGCATAGCCTGTTCCATACTTTGATTTATCTCTGTTATTTTCTATAGCTCCGTATGAATAAGATAAATATGGGCTTAAAGTTCCTAAATTTTTAGGAATTTTTATATTATATGCTAACTCTGTTCCTATATCTATTGCTTTATCTCCCATTAAATTATCACTTCTGTGATATCCTGGGACACTTCCTATTCCACCTATTGTTTGTCTTTCTGACGAATAAAGCACATCAGATGAATATGAAGCTTGTATATTTGTTCTTGAAATTAAGTTATGTGTTAAAGGTTTGTAATACATGGCTAAAAAATTATATTTTTTGAATTGAGCTTTTGGTGTTTTATCTGTTTTGTTTTTATCTATCTCAGCTCCAAAATTTTTAAGTCCTTTTTCATATTGAAATCCCAAACTTAAAATTCCTTTTTTTATAGCTGTTGTGTAGTTTAATCCTATACTCGCAATAGATAATCTTCTATTTATCAATGTTGCTTCTTCTAAATAGTTTTCATTGTGCTTAGTTTTTATTCCAGCTTCAATGCTAAGTTTACTTTGTTTATTTCTCCAAATTATTTTTTCTATGTCAAAACCTACTGTGTTGTTAATTGATTGCATGTCGTATATTGTATTAAAAGCATAAAAACTACTATCTTTTACACTTTTACTTGTTGAGAATTTGAAATTGTAATCTTTGTATCTTAATATATATCTAAAATTATACATATCAAGCTGTCTTTTATATGGTAGCACATCTCCTTTACTTGGGTCATATCCAGGAGGTCCTATTGGTAATATTCCTCCGGCTGGAAGTGTATCTGAACTTTGTTTCCAGCTTCTATCTGGATTTTTCTTGTGAACAGTCATATATGAAAAAAATAGATTATCACCAATTCCTAATGGACTGTCAATATTTAATGATATTCCTCCTCTCCAAAAGGCATTTTGATAATCTTCTCCATAGTTATTTGTATTTAATGAAAGAGTAAATTTTTCTTTCATTTCATTATTAACTTTAATTATCCAATAATTAGGCTTAGTTCCTTCAACTATATCAACTGACACATTATTTGCTCCTAAAGAATTAAAATTCTCAACAGCTGTATCAATTTTTGTATTATCTAAAACATCTCCATTTTTTAAAGGAAACATAAAAAACTTTTTTAATTTATCAAGATTAGTTTCATCATTAAGAACTATATTTTCAACTCTACCAACAATAAAATCTATCTTTAAAAGCCCAGCTAATACATCGCTATTATCAGAAATTTTAGCATAACTTGTTACATAGCCTTTAGAAATTAATTGATTAGTTAATTCAGAAAGTAAATTTTCTAAATCATTAGAGTTTAAATTTTTATTAATATATTTTTTTACAATTTTTTCTTCTAGCAAGTCATTTAAAAGATTTTCAGAGTCAGATATTTCTATTTTTGAAATATGATATTTAAGTGTATTCATTTTTTCTTCGTTCAAAATATTTTTATTTAATTTTTCAATTTCTTCGGAAGAAAAATTTAAGATTTCAGAATTTTTTAGATTTCTTTCATTAATTCTATTTTCTTGTTCAAAATTTCGAACATCTCTTTCAATAAGTCTATCTAAATTTTCCGTGGCAAAAGAAAAAGAACTAAGTAAAACCATCAAAAAAGAAATTAATATCTTCATTATTTTCACACCTCCTTGTAATTTAATCTTGTTCAGTATACTACACTTTTTTTATACTTGTCAAGAGATTTTTTATTTTTTCTTTCTCCTCCTAAATTCTAATAGTAAGTATCACACTAATAAATCTCTTTAGTAAGTTCTTCATTAGAACTAATTCTCACTATTTAATTTTATACTTTCCTATTGAGAAATAAAAAAGCTGTTGTAATTTAATGATAAAATTATCAATTTACAACAGCTCACTGCAAACATTTAAGTCTAATTTTGATGAACTCAAAGCCTTATGGCTTCTAGATTTTAAAAAAGCAAGTGCTTTAAAAAATTTTTTTCAAGAAGTGAACCCTATATTAATTTTATTTTTTTTAATTCTTCCTCTAAAATATCTAGTAACCTATCAAATTCTTTTGCAACCGAAATAAAAGCTTCTTTGTTTGATAAATCTACTCCAGCTAACTTTAATTGTTCCATTGGATGATTATTTCCACCAGATTTTAAAAGTTTTAAATATCTTTCTCTACTATCAGGATTTTTCTTTAAATTTTCATACAATTTAGCTGATGAAGCAAAAGAAGTTGAATATTGATAAACATAAAACGGTGAATTGAAAAAATGTGGTATTCTTGACCAAATTATTTTTTGTAATTCATCTATAACAACTGTGTCTCCAAAATACTTTTTAAATAAAGTTTCCATTATTCCATCTAAAATATCTGGTGTTATAGCTTTTCCTTCTTCAATTAATTTATGTGCTTCATATTCATAGTTAGCAAATAAAGTTTGAATATAATAAGTTCCAACTATATTTCCTAAAGATTGTTCTAATAAAGCTATTTTTTCAAGACTATCATCAGAATTTTCTAACATATAATCCAAAAGCAATCTTTCATTAAAAGTTGAAGCAACTTCCGCTACAAAAATTGTATAATCAGCTGTAGGATAAGGTTGATTTTCACTAGATAACATACTATGTAATGTATGTCCTAGTTCATGAGCTAATGTGAATACATCATCCATAGTTTCTTGATAATTTAAAAGCATATAAGGGTGTACATCATAAATATTTAATGAATATGCTCCACTTCTTTTATTCTTAGTTTCAAACACATCTAGCCAACCTTCACTTATGGCTTTTTTTAATTTTTCTTGATAATCTTTTCCTAAAGGTTCAACAGAATTTAAAACCATATTTTTAGCAGTATCATAATCAAATGTCTTATTATAATCAACAATATTTATACTATTATCATAGTAATGATATTCTTTTAATTTTAATGCTTTTTTTCTAAGCTCTATATACCTTTTTAATGGAGCTACATTTTCTTGACTTGCCTCCAAAAGTGATAAAAATACTTCTCTTGGAACATTTTTATTCTCTAAAGCAACATCTAAACAAGACTCATAATTTCTAGCTCTTGAAGAAGCTACATTCTTTTGAACAATGGCTCTATAAATTGCAGCAAAAGTATTTTTACTATTTTCATAACTTTTATACAAAGCTTCAAAAGCTAATCTTCTATCGTCTTGATTTCTATTTGTAGATAATATTTTTGAGTAAACTCCATTTGAAACTGCAAGTTCCTCTCCAGTTGAAAGTTTAACAGTATTCCATTTGATATCAGATATTGAAAGTTCTGCATAAATATCTGAACTTGACCCCATAAATTGCCCATAATGTGAAAGCAATTGTTCTTTATCTTCTGATAGAATATGCTTTCTCAATCTATACATTTCACTTATAGGAAATTCTCTTATTTTTAAAATTGGATATTTTTCTATCCATTCTTTCATAGTTTCTTCTGAAACTTCTAAAAGCTCAGGTGCTATCCAAGCTGTATCTACTGCATAATCAGTATAAGCCATTTCAATTTCTTGCATTTTTACAGAAGCTATTTCATCTGTTGAATCTAAGTCTTTCAACATATATGGATATAAATATAGTTTGTCCAACACTCTAGAAATTTCTTCTATTTTTTCTTCTAATTCAATATAAGCTTCTGCTTTTTTCTTTGCTTGACCTTTAAACTTTGGAATTTCTTTCACAAGTTCTTTAAATCTTTTTAAGTCTTTATCCCATTCGTCCCAAGATAAATAAATATCCTTTAAATTCCATTTATATTTATCTTCAATTAAATTTCTATCTTTCATATTTTCCTCTTTCTAAAATCTAATTAATCAGGATAATTCAAGTTTTCCTCTTTTATATTCTTTAAAGTTTCCTCTAAAAATTTTTTAGATTCATATCTTGCCATTGGTAAATTTTGATCTAAATAATTTCCACATTCAACTTCAGTTGCTCCTGGAATTTCTCCTTCATATTTAGAAATAAAATCAAACATTTCTTTTATAAGTTCAACTATATCTATTGATTTTAGTTTTCCTTTTAATATTACGTAAAATCCTGTTCTACAACCCATAGGTCCAAAGTAAATTACTTCATTTTTCCATACTTCATGATTTCTTAAAAATGTTGCTCCTAAGTGCTCCATTGTATGCATTTCTGCTATATTCATAACAGGTTCTCTATTAGGTAATTTTACTCTTACATCAAATGTTGTTAAATAGTTGCCGTTTATTTCATCAAGTCTAGATACATAGATCCCTCTATTTAATTTTTTATGATCAACTTGAAAGCTAGCTATTCTTTCCATACTTCGTTTCCTCTCTATTCTTTTTAATTTATTTTATTTATCTTCAGGTAAGATTTTATTTAATACTATACCAACAAAAGCAGCAAGAGCTAATCCAGATAAAGAAACTGTTCCCCATATAGTAATATCTCCTATTGCAATTCCTAGTACAAATATTAATGAAGCTATTATTAAATTTCTTGAATGAGAAAAGTCTAATTTTGCTTCAACTATTGTTCTAGCTCCAACAGCTGCTATCATACCAAATAATATTATTGATACTCCTCCCATAACTGCTGTAGGTATTGTTTGTAATATTATTCCAAATTTTCCTATAAGCCCTAAGATTATTGCAATACAAGCTGCTATTCTTAAAATTGCAGGATCATATACTTTTGTTACAGCTAAAACTCCTGTATTTTCACCATAAGTAGTATTAGCAGGTCCTCCTAAAAATCCTGCAGCCATAGTTGCAAGACCGTCTCCTAATAAAGTTCTGTGTATTCCTGGATCTTTAAAGAAATCCTTTCCTACAACTGCTCCATTAGTTGTAATATCTCCAATATGTTCTATAAATACAACTAAAGCTATAGGAGCTATAGCTAAAACTCCTGAAAGAGTAAACTTTGGAATAGCTGTAAATGATACCCATGCATCATCTGATAGCCCTATCCATCTTGCATCTGATATTTTTGTTAAATCTACATCTCCCATAAAATAAGCTATTATATATCCAACAGCAACTGATATAAGTATTGGCACCAATCTAAAAAATGATTTTTTCAAAATACTAATTGAAATCATAGTTATAACGACAGCCAAAGCAATTATTAAGCTATCTGTATTAAAAGTATTATTTGAATATCCAGCCATATTTAACGCAACCGGACTTAATCTTAGTCCTATAACCATTATTATAGGTCCAACTACTACTGGCGGGAAGAAAGATTTTATTCTTTCCACTCCAAACTTTAAAACAACCAAAGACATCACAACATACACAAGACCAGCTGAAATTATTCCACCTTTCAAAATTTCAATACCTTGAGCTTTTAAAACTAAGGCAGTCGCTCCTATAAATGCAAATGATGAACCTAAAAATACTGGTACTATACCTTTTGTAACACTGTGAAATATCAAAGTTCCAACACCAGCACAAATTAATGCTATTGATGGATTTAATCCAGTTAAAAACGGAACTAGCACTGTCGCTCCAAACATTGCAAGCACATGTTGAATCCCTAATACAATCTTTGTTTGAAAATTAAGTTTTTCCATTAAAAAAATCCTCCTAAAATCTATTATTTATTTCTAAGTTTTTCATAAAATTTTTCTGTATCAATTATAAATCTTGTGTGATTTCCACTTCCAACAACAACACCATCTTCTAATACTTCCACATTGAACACTAATCTTTTTCTATCTATTTCTGTTAAAACTGATGTAATCTTAACTGTTTTTCCAACTAAAGTTCCTTTTAAATGTTTAATATTTACTTCTGTTCCAACAGTTGTAAATCCTTCTTCTAACTCTTTTTGAGCTAATTTCAAAGAAACTTCTTCCATCCAAGCTATCATTACAGGCGTAGCTAAAACTTCTACAGACCCTGATGCTGCTTTTGCAGCTGTATCATTTTCACTAACAACTCTTTCTAGCTCTAATTTCATTCCAACTTCTAACATAAAAACTCCTCCATCTTTTTTATTTTATATGAAAGTATAAAATTAAATAGTAAAATTAGTCTCTGATGTTCGTATTAGTTCGAAGAGCCTGTGTTTATTAAGCTCGTAGAACTCATACGGCTATCAAGAGACTTTTTTTATTCTTTGACTAATTTTATAATAAATAAATATAACTGTCAATTTTATTGCTAATTTATTTTAATTTTCTATAACACACAATAATTCTCCAGTTTCTAAACTTAAAATAGCCTCATCTTTTATTATGATATTACTCATTAACCTAGCTTGATATTTTTTTATATATATTTCTCCGGTTTCATACTTAAATCCTTTTAAAAAATTTATCATAACTTCACTTGTTAAAGGAATAAATGAAATTTTTTTATCTTTCATATTTTGAAATTTATAATCTTTCATTAAACTTCTTTCTACTTTAAATAATTTTTCTTTTTCTGTTAAAAAAATCATTTTTTCATATTTTGAAAGTAAATTTATATTCGAGAGTTCGTGTCCAATTTCTCCTCCAAGTCCTCCAATACAAAATATTTTTTCATATTTTTTATAAATCTCTTCTAATATTAATTCAGTATCTGTATAATCTTTTTCAGGCTTAAATTCTTTAAATAGTACTTTTTTTTCTAAATAGTATTCTTTCACTTCTCTCTTTATAGAATCTAAATCTCCCCAGACTTCCTTTGGTATCAAGCCTAATTCATAACATAAATTTGCTCCCCCATCTGCACAGTATAAATCTCCTTTATTTTCTTTCAAAAAGTCAATAAAAAATTCTTTATCTCCTTTAAGTTCTCCATTTAAAAATAGGTATGCTATTCTCATCTTTTTAATCATCGTCCTTTAATATATCTACAACAATAAATACTGGTATATGGTCAGATATTATTTTTCTCATAAGTTTAGGATTTTTTTCTGAAAAATCTAATGCTCCACTAGAGCCTGTAAATTCTTGTGTATACTTTGTACTCAAAAAGAAATTATCATACGAATTTGCTCTTCCGTTTTGACCTATTGTCGTTTTTATGGCTGGGTCAATGGCATATGTTATTTTATCTTTATGTTTATACATAGGTTGGAAAGATTCATCTAAAGCATAAAGATTAAAATCTCCAGCAATCAAAATATCATTTTCTTTCCTATCTTTATCTTGAAAATAATCATAAACATCTACCATTTTAAAATTCTCAGCTTTTCTTTTAGATTCACTATCTCCATAAATTGTATGAACTAGTATAAATGTAAAATCAAAATTTCCTATTTTAAAAGTAGCACCATACGGTTCTCTTAAAAAAGAACTTTTCCCGTTCTTATAAAAACCTTCTGACTGCAAAAATTTTACCTTATTTTTCTTATAAACATAAGCAAAATACTCTTTATATCTAGTTGACCCAACAGAGAAAGGAGAAATATGATAATCCCATTTATCATTTCCTTGTTTATTTAATTCATCTACCAATTCTTCCAAACCATCTCTATTTATAACTTCTACCAATCCAACTATATCAAAACCTTGTAAAAGTTTTGCTGTTTGAACAAAATCTTTTTTTGATTCCCCTAGCCTTAAGATGTTAAAACTTGCAATATATCCTTCTTTACTAGCAAAAGTATTTATTGAGTTAAAAAATAAAATTCCTATTGAACAGACTACAAATAATATATATTTTTTAATTTTAAAATACATTTATTACCTCCAATTAATTTTTACTATTTAAATTTATACTTTTCTATAGAATAAAAAAGTCTCTGACGTCCGTATTAGTTCGAAGAGCCTGTGTTCATTGAGCTCGTAGAACTCATACGGCTGTCAAGAGACTAATAAGCATTTAAATTTATATTTTCCTATAGAATAAAAAAAGCTGTAAAAACAGCTTTTATTTTTTTATTAACGAGTCAAGTAAAGTAATAAAGAACATACTATAAATAAAAAAGCTACAGCCTCTGTTGCTTTTGCAAGTGGTCCTCCATCTTTATTTACTCCAAATATTGTATTTGATGCTCCTAATCCCATACTAGCTGTCATTCCATGACTTCTATCCGGTTGTATTAATACTAAAACTATTAATACAAAAGCTGATAAAAATAAAAGAATATTCAATAGTGTAGACATAAATCCTCCTTACACATGACACAAAATTTTTATTAATCAATGAATTATAACATTTTATTTATTTTTTTTCAATTAAGTATTTCTTACATGTTAAAATATTTTACCAAAATAATAACCAACACACACTAAAACAAGTGAGACTAATACACTTGCTATTGCATATATCAATGCTTCAAAAAAATTATTATTTTTTAACAGGTTAAAAAACTCCAAAGAAAATGTAGAAAAAGTTGTAAAACCTCCACAAAGTCCTGTTATTAAAAATAATTTTAAAGTCCCATTAAACTGAGTGTATTTTTCAAAAAATGCAGACAAGAAGCCTATTAAAAATGCTCCAATTAAATTTATATAAAAAGTTTTTATATAAGGCAAAGGTAAATAATAGAATGAGTATCTAAGAATAGAACCAAGCATTCCACCTAAACCAACCAATAATATTTTTAGCATATTAATCTTCTTTCAATACATAAGGTGTATTTTGATAAACATAAAAATTTAACCAGTTTGCATATAAAGTATTTGAGAAACCTCTCCAAGTCAATGTTGGTCTTGTAGTTTCATCATCATTTTCAAAATAATTTACTGGTTTTTCCGGATTAATTCCCTTATTAACATCTCTAAAATACTCATTACTTAAAGTAAGTCTATCATATTCAGGGTGTCCTTGCACAAAAATTTGACTTCCTTTTAAATCCATTACTAATAATACTCCTGCTTCTGGACTTTCAGCTACAATTTTTAAATTCTCATTTTTTTCTATATCTGCCTTCATGCATTCTGTATACCTTGAATGAGGACAATTTACGTAGTCGTCCATACTTCTAACAAGTGGAATTTTTCTATCATTTATCTTATGTTTATATACTCCAGATAATTTTTTATCCATCATATGTTTATCTATTCCATAGTGATAAAATAATCCTGCTTGAGCTCCCCAACATATATGTAAAGTTGATGTTACATGTGTTTTTGACCATTCCATAATAGTTGAAAGTTCATTCCAATAATTAACTTCTTTAAAAGGCATTGTTTCAACCGGAGCTCCAGTTATTATCATACCATCAAAAGTTTTATTTTTTATATCATCAAAATAAATATAAAATTTATTTAAATGACTTTGACTTGTATTTTTACTCTTATGTGTACTTAACATTAAAAAAGTACATTCGACTTGCAAAGGTGTATTCGACAACGCTCTTAACACTTGAGTTTCAGTTTCTTCTTTAACTGGCATAAGATTTAAAATTAAAATTTGTAAAGGTCTTATATCTTGAGTTGTTGCTCTCTCTTCATCCATGACAAAGATATTTTCTGACTCAAGTATATTTCTAGCTGGTAAATCTTTTTGTATTTTTATTGGCATAAAATTTCTCCTAATTATTTTCTATCTATGTACATTCTTTCGTAATATTTTTGATAATCTCCACTTGCTACTTCATTTACCCAATCTTGATTTTCTAAAAACCATTTTATAGTTTTTCTAATTCCTGTTTCAAAATCAGTCTCTGGATACCAACCCAAATCTTTTGCAATCTTACTTGGATTAATAGCATATCTCATATCATGCCCTAGTCTATCTTGAACATAAGTTATTAAATTATAATTAATATTTGATAAATCTGTTTTTAAAACTTTTTTATAATCATCATTATTCGATATTTCTTCTTTCATTAAATCTATAACTAACTTAACAATGTTTATATTTTTTTCTTCATTATATCCACCTATATTATAGATTTCTCTAATTTTTCCATTTCTTAAAACTAAATCTATTCCTTTACAGTGGTCTTCTACATAAAGCCAATCTCTTACATTTTCACCCTTTCCATAAACAGGTAATTTTTTCCCCTCTAACACATTTTTTATCATAAGAGGAATTAATTTTTCTGGAAAATGATATGGCCCATAGTTATTAGAACATCTAGTTATATTTATTGGCATTTTATATGTTTCTCCATAAGCTATAACAATATGATCAGCTCCAGTTTTTGAGGCAGAATAAGGACTTCTCGGGTCAAGAGGAGTTTCTTCTGTAAAGAATTTTTTCCCATATGTTTTTAAATTTTTTCTATTTTTTACAACTTCTCTTACTGCTTCATCATCTATAACAAGCTCAATAGCTTCATCGTAGTCTTTTATTAAACTACCGTAGACTTCATCTGTCGAAACTTGAAGATATTTCACTCCCTCTTTATATAAAGGATATCCATTTTCATCTTTTTTTATAGTCCAAAACTTTTTAGCATTTTCTAACAAATTCTGTGTTCCTAAAATATTAGTTTCTAAGAATATCTCAGGATTTTCTATTGATCTATCTACATGAGACTCTGCAGCAAAATTTACAACATAATCTATATTATTTTCAGAAAAAATTCTTTCTATTTCTTTTTTATCTCTTATATCTACTTTTTCAAATTTTACTCTCTTATCTTCTAGCTCTTGTTTTATTGTTCCTAAATTTCCGGCATAAGTCAAGCTATCAACTACTATTACTTTTATTTCTTCTACTTTATCATATTTTTTCAATATATATTTTAAAAAATTTGACCCAATAAAACCTGCTGCTCCAGTAACTAGATATGTTTTCATACTTTACTCCTTTTTTATTATCTTCTTTTCTTTTCCTATACATTATATCACAGTTATACCTCACAAAAAATTATTTATTTAGATATTTTTCTAATTTTTCTATTTCTTTTCTTCCTTTTTCTAAACCTTTGTTATATATTTCCTTTATTTTTTCTTTATTTGTTTCTAATCTTCCAATATCCAAAACTTCATCAGGTCTTATTACAAAAATTTCTCCTTTATCCTCAAGTTCAATAATTTTTTTTAAAGTTTTTTTGTAATCATTTTCCATATTTACCAATCTTTCTACAAGTTTAGGATATTTTTTATATACTATTTTAAATAACCAATTTAATTTATCTTCTTTATACTTACCCTTAGGTCTTGTAAGTACAACTATAAGCTTATCACAACCCATTTTTTTACAATAATCTATCGGTACAGGATCTGTTATCCCACCATCTAAGTATTTTTTACCATCTATTTTTATAATTTTTGAAGCAAAAGGTAGTGCAGAAGTTGCTCTAAGATATTCCATTTGATCAAATACATCTTTTATTAAAATATACTCTGCTTTTCCTGTTTCAATATTTGTTAAAACAATATAAAAATTAATATTAGATTCAGAAAATTTTTTCTCGTCAAAAACATCTAATTTCATAGGAAGATCATAATATGCAAATTTTTTATCTAATACATTTCCAGTTTTGAACCAATTTTTTAGACTCATGTACCTTTTATCACCAGCAAATTTTATATTATATCTAACAGCTCTTTCTTTTTGTTGAGATACATAATTTACTCCAAATAAAGCCCCCGCTGAAACAGAAACCATGGTATCTATACATAAACTTTTTTCAAGGAAAGCATCTAAGACGCCAGCTGTAAATAAGGCTCTCATTCCTCCCCCTTCTAAAACCAAACCATTTTTCTTCATAAAATAACTCCTTAGTAAAAACTTTTCAATTATTATAACTAAGTTTAAAACTTTATTCAAGCTTGAAAATTTTAACTATAAAACTTTACCTAATAAGTAAAAAATTGATTTTTCTTTAAATTTATGTTAAAATTAAAGAAAAATTAGGAGGAAATAAATTTTTATGGAAAAAACAAAAATTATATTTTTTGACATTAAAGAATACGATAAAGAATTTTTTAAAAAATATGGAGTAAATTTTAATTTTGAAATGACTTTTTTGAAAGTAAAATTATCTGAAGAAACTGCTAATTTAACAAAAGGCTATGATGTAGTTTGTGGATTTACAAGTGATGATATAAACAAAGAAACTATTGATATTATGGCTAATAATGGAATAAAATTATTAGCTATGAGATGTGCCGGTTTTAACAATGTTTCCCTTAAAGATATTCATAATAGATTTAAAGTTGTTAGAGTTCCTGCATATTCTCCACATGCAATAGCTGAATATACTGTTGGACTTTTAATGTCTGTTAACAGAAAAATACATAAAGCATATGCTCGTACAAGAGAAGGAAATTTTTCAATAAATGGTCTTGTTGGATTTGATTTATATAAAAAAACTGCTGGTATTATCGGTACAGGAAAAATTGGTCAAATACTAATAAAAATCTTAAAAGGTTTTGATATGAATGTTGTTGCCTATGATTTATTTCCAAATCAAAAAGTTGCCGATGAGTTAGGTTTTGAATATGTAAGTCTTGATGAACTTTATGCAAAATCTGATGTTATTTCTCTTAATTGTCCTTTGACAAATGAAACAAAATATATGATTAATAGAAATTCAATGAAAAAAATGAAAGATGGAGTTATCATTGTAAATACAGGAAGAGGTGCTTTAATTGATTCTGTTGATTTGGTTGAAGCATTAAAGGACAAAAAAGTCGGAGCTGTTGCACTAGATGTTTATGAAGAAGAAGAAGATTATTTCTTTGAAGATAAGTCTACTCAAGTTATAGAAGATGATATTTTAGGAAGATTGCTATCTTTTTACAATGTATTAATAACATCACATCAAGCATATTTTACTCATGAAGCTCTAGAAGCTATTACACTTACAACATTAAACAATATACAAGATTTTATCGATGGAAAAGAACTTATAAATGAAGTTCATCAAAATTAATTTCCTTTTTTAATTTTATATTCTTATAAATAAAGTCTCCTGACAGCCGTATGACTCTTCCGAGCTCACCAAAATGCTCTCCAGAGTAATACGGACGTCGGAGTTATTAAACTTATACTTTCCTATAGAATAAATAAAGTCTCTTAATAGCCGTATTAGTTCTATGAGTTTAATGAACATAGGCTCTTCAAACTGATACGGACATTAGAGACTTCTTTTTTTATTTAATTTTTATTTAATTTTTATTCTTTTCTAATTCTTTATATTCATTATTTCTAAAATTTTCTTTCTATAAAGCACTCTTTGAATTTCTAAATCTTCATTTTTATTCATATCAATTTTTATTTCAGCTATAATTTTTCCTGGTTTACCATCTAAAATATAAACTCTATCACTTAGAAAAACTGCTTCATCAATATCATGAGTAATTAACAATGTGCTTAGTTCAAATTCTCTTTTTAAATTCAAATACCATTTATGTAGCTCTTTTTTTGTAATACTATCCAAAGCTGAAAATGCCTCATCTAAAAGAAAAATTTTCTTTTTAAACATGTAAGTACGAATAAGAGCAACTCTTTGTCTCATTCCACCACTCAACTGCTTAGGGTATTTTTTAGCATATTTTTCCAAATTAAATTGTTTTAATATTTCCATTCCCTCTTCTATTGCTTCTTTTTTTAAAACTCCATTGATAATCAAAGGTAAAACAACATTATCTATAACTGTTTTATGCTCAAATAATAAATCTTTTTGCAACATATATGCAACATTACCTTGATTTTTTTCACTATCTGATATATGTATATCTCCACTTTGTTTATCTAAAAGTCCAGCAATAAGATTAAATAGTGTTGACTTTCCTGCTCCACTACTTCCTACTATAGAAACTATTTCATTCTTTTTTACTTCAATATTAATATTATCTAAAATTTTATTATCTGAAAATGAATATGATAGATTTTTAACAACTAATATATTTTCCATTGCTATCTCTTTTCAAAAATTAATTTTCTAAATATTGGTTATCAAAACCTGTATTTTCTGGAATAGCTTCTTTTACTAATCCTTTTTCATTTACCCAATTATAGAAAGCATTCCAACGAATAGGGTCTATATATCCCCATTTTTCTTTATCTGTTGCATATTGTCCTGCTAAATATTCTTGAGAAGCAACTACCATTTCTTTTTTATTTTCTAATTCAGGTGCATATTTTATTAAAATTTCAGCAGCTTCCTTTGGATTTTCTATTGCATATTGATACCCTTTTTTTATTGCTTTCAATATTTTTTTAACTTCATCTTTATTTTCTTTTAAATAATCATTGTTTGCTATTATTACTGGAGAATAAAAATTCAACTCTGGAGCATAATCTCTATAATAGAAAAAGTTTGTTCCTATACCTAAATTATCTGCCATAACTTTATCCCAAGCATAATATACCGGTGCTGCATCAAAAACTCCATTTGAAATTGGTGTTATTGAATTATCATCAGTATTTGGTACTAATTCTACCTTAGATAAATCTCCTCCATCTTTTTGCATAATGAAAGATAACATCTCTTTTTCTATTGGTATATCCCATGTTCCATATCTATGTCCTTCTAAATCTTTAGGACTATTTATATTCAAGTTTTTATTTGTGATAATACCTGAAGTATTATTTTCTATAATAGCTGCTATTGCTGTTATTGGAGCTCCTTTAGCTAATTTTGAAGTCATATAATCTTGAAAATATACTCCCATAGGTGCTTTATTATTAATAATTAAATCTGAAGTGCTTTCATTTGCTGGTTGTTTAATATCTAAATCTATTCCTTCTTCAGCAAAATATCCTTTTTCCTTAGCAACAAAAAGACCTGTGTGGTTTGTATTTGGAACCCAGTCTAATAAAAAATCTACTTTTTTAAGCTCAGAAGTTTTTGCTTCTTCTTTTTTTTCTCCACAAGCTACAAGTATAAATATTGAAACAACTAAAAATAATAAATAATTAATCTTTTTCATTTATTTTCCCCTCCTCAATATATTTCCATTTAATAATTCTTTTTTCACTTCTTTTTACTATTTCCATGCTTAATAAACTTATAATAGAAACCAAAATAATTATTGCAAACATTGTATCGTAATCAAAGGCTTTTTTTGCTCTTGTCATAAACACTCCCAATCCTTCAAAACCTCCTAGCCATTCTGAAACTACAGCCGATATAAAGGCATAAGATACACTCACTCTAAGACCTGCATAAAAATAAGTTAGAGCTGTTGGTATTTTTAAATGATACAATATTTGCCATCTATTTGCTTTCATTAATTTTAGAAGATTGATTGCATCTTTATCACAATTCCTGAAACCATCTAATATACTTATTACAATAGGAAAAGTTGTAGTAAGCACAATTAAAACTATCTTTGGTGTCATATCATAACCCAACCATAATACAAGTATAGGAGCTAATGCTATTGTTGGTATCGTTTGAGTAAAAACTAATAAAGGATAAACAATTTTATTAACAAGTTTAAAGCTATCCATAATTATTGCAAGTATTGTTGCAATAGCTATTCCTAGTCCTAATCCTATTAAAGCTTCCAGCATTGTTATTTTAAAATGGAACCAAAATAATGCTCTATCTCTTATAAAAGCTCTAACTATTTCTAAAGGACTAGGAAAAATAAACTTAGGCAAGAAATTTAAATTCCCACATATTTGCCAAATAATTATCAATATAAAAATACTTATGAAACTTATATATTTATCTATAATTTTTTTCATAATTCCTCTTTAAATATACAATTCAGCTATCATACATCTAGCTGAACCTCCACCATATTTTTCTATAGTTTGAACATCAACCGGTACTATTACATCATATTTTTCAAGTGTAGCCTTTTGATTTTCTGTCAAAGCATTATAAGCTGACATAGACATTACACACACATTAACATCTTCATTATTTCTAAGTTCTAATGTATTTCCAAGAAACTTTTCAACTTGTTCTTCAGTTATAAAAATAATTTCTTTACCATCTAGTTTCAATTGATTTATGACCTCTTCTTTTTCTCTTCCACTGTCTATGCTATCAGCACATAAAATAGCATATTTTTCTCCAACAGACATCATTACATTTGTGTGATAGATTGGTTTTCTAATTTCTCCAACGGTTTGATATGAATGAAAAGCTACTTTTTTGTACCCTGCTTCCTCACAAAAAATATCTAATAATTCTTCATTAGCTCTTTCTGATAAAGAGCAATATGCTTTTTTATTTTTCCTATCTAAAACAAGTGAACCTGTTCCTTCTAAAAATATATTTTCTTTTTCTAAGTATGAATAATCAACAATATTTAAAGTATCTATATCATCAAAAAAAGTATATAAATTTTCTGTTCTTTCAAGTCTTCTATTTTCTGCAAACATTGGATAAAGAACAACTGTGTTATTATAATGAGTTGAAAACCAATTATTTGGGAAAATACTATCAGGAGTATGAGGAACTTTAGTATCTTGCATTACTTTTACGTCTATTCCAACTTTCTTCAATTTCTCAACCATTTTATCAAATTCATATAATGCCAAATTTTGAATTTCTTGAACTGGCTTATTATCTTTTTTTTGGTAATGGTTATTGATAGCCGTTTCTTCATTGAAACCAAATAAAGCTGGTCTTACCATTAAGATTTTATTTGTTATATTCTTTTTCATAATTTCCTCCATTTATTATTAAATCTTTCAATATAGTTTATTATTTTTGATAGAAAAAAGCAATAACTATTTTAATATTTTACTTTTTTGCTCAAATAATTAAAATAAAGTCTCTTCTCAGCTTTAAACCAATAAATATATTCCCCTCATACTACATTTTAAGTTTTTTTCTTTTTTTTATAAAAGCACTTGAAATACTTAAAATTTTATGGTATAAAATATACTACAATCGTATTTTATTTTATTAGGAGGCTTAAAAAATGACAAAAAAAGAATTTGCAAAATTATTATTTGAAAAAGGAGTTTTTAACACTAAAACTAAAGCTGAAGAAAGCGTAGATGTTATATTTGATTCTATCGAAAAATTATTACTTGAAGGAGAAAGTTTAAGTATAATTAACTGGGGTAAATTAGAAGTAGTTGAAAGAAAACCTAGACTTGGAAGAAACCCTAAAACTGGTGAAGAAGTTAAAATAGGAACTAGAAAATCAGTTAAATTTAGACCAGGTAAAGCATTTTTAGATAAATTAAACTAATACTTATTTAAAGACTAATTTTTAAAATTTTAACAAACTATTACATTATTTGTAATAGTTTTTTTATTTATAAGGAAAATATAATCTCTAATGTCCATATTAGTTCAAAGATCCTATGTTTATTGAGCTTGTAGAACTCATACTGCTACAAATAAATAAATAAAAAAAGTCTCCTGACAGCCGTATGACTCTTCCGAGCTCACCGAAATGCTCTCCAGAGTAATACGGACGTCGGAGACTAATTTTCATATTAAATTTATACTTTCCTATAGAATTAAAAAAGAGCTATTACTACATAATAGCTCTTTATTTTTAATTATTTGTTTATTTTACCATCCACGACTTACTATAAAGTTTGCAAATGATTGAATTACAGCTGCATTACAGAAATCTATAAATAATGATCCAACTATTGGTATTATAAAGAATGCTTTTATTGAAGGACCGTTTGCTGCTGTAAATGTTTCCATATTAGCCATAGCATTTGGAGTTGCTCCTAATCCAAATCCACAGTGTCCTGAAGCCATAACTGCTGCATCGTAATCTCTTCCCATAATATTGAAAGTTACGAAGTAAGCAAATATTGCCATTAATACTGTTTGAACTAATAAGATAGAAACTAATGGTCCAGCAAGTGCTGCAAGTTCCCATAATTTCATTGACATTAATGCCATTGATAAGAATAATGATAGAGAAATATTTCCAACTATACCAATTTCATTAAATGGTAATTCTTTTTTCATTCCATCTACTATATTTCTCATAATAGCTGCTATAACCATACAAGCAATATACATTGGTAAAACTATTCCGTGTTCTTTTAATATAGGATTTATACTTGTTCCTATTCCCATTGCAATTCCAACATAAACCACTGCAGAGAAAATTCTATCTTCACTTATTGGATGGTCTTCACCTAAAAGAGAAGCATCCATTCCATTTGCACCTTCTGTAGGTTTTAAATTATTTTTAATCATAAGTCTTCTAGCAATAGGTCCACCTATTAAACATCCAGATATTAATCCATATGTTGCTGATGCAACTGCAACAACTGTTGCTCCTGTTGCTCCTAAATCTTCTAAGTAAGGACCAAATGCTCCAGATGTTCCATGTCCTCCTGTTAGAGGGATAGATCCAGCTGCTAGACCTAATAAAGGATTTATTCCAAACATTTTTGCCATTGATACTCCTAAAATATTTTGAAGTATAACTAGAATAACTGCTGCTAATAGGAATAATGCTACCCCTACTCCACCTTTTTTAAGTATTCTCAAACTAGCTGAAAATCCAACTGTTGTAAAGAAAGCTACCATTAATAAATTTTTTATTCCAGAATCAAATTCTATTGTAAAAGTTTCACTTGTATGTCCATATAATAACAAAAGTGAAAATAATGTACCTCCGATTACTGGCGCAGGTATAAAGAATTTTTCAAAGAAAGGTACTTTTCTTTTAATCCATCTTCCAATCAACAATAAAATAATTGCAAATCCTATTGTTTGTTCCATTGTAAACTTTAGTTCTAACATATAAATCCTCCTAAACTAACAAATAATTTTTATTACAAACTAATAATACAACAAAAAAGATTATTAGTCAATATTTAGTTGTTAAAAAAAACTAATAATTACAAAAAAAATACTATTAATTCAAAAAACAAACAATAGTATTTTTTATGTTTTTTATTTTTTTATTTTTATGCTCCTATTAAACGAATTACTCCATCTACTCCAATAGGAAAACCACTTACAAACCATATTACTAAGAATAATGTCCATCCTATTAAGAAAGTTATTGAATATGGTAGCATTACAGATATCAAAGTTCCCATTCCTGATTCTTTATCATATTTTTGCATAAATGCAACTATCATTGCAAAATATGTCATAAGAGGAGTAATTATATTTGTTGATGAATCTCCCACTCTATACGCTAACTGAGTAAATTCTGGACTATATCCTAATTGCATTAACATAGGTACAAATACTGGAGCCATTATAGCCCATTTTGCTGAAGCTGAACCCATAAATAAATTTATAAAAGCTGATACCAACACAAATAAAATTACTAAAGGAATACCTGTCAACCCTATACTTTGAAGTATGTCTGCTCCTTTTACCGCAACATAAGTTCCTAAATGTGTGTAAGAAAAATATGCAACGAATTGTGAAGCAGCAAAAGCTAAAGCTAAATAACCTCCCATTGTTGCCAATGATGAGCCCATCATTTTTGCAACATCTTTATCATTTTTAATTGTTCCAGAAACCTTCCCATAAACTATTCCTGGAATTAAGAAAAATAACATTAAAGTTGGAACTAAGCCATCATGGGTCCATTGTTTTAATTCTCCATCAACTCTTAAAATTCCATTTTTAGGAAATGCCATTATCCCTATAACTATGCAGAATATTACTAAAGAAATGCCAGCCCATCTTAATGCTTTTTTTTCTTGATTTGTTAATTCATTATGGTCTACTTTTATTTCTCCTTTATACTCACCTAATCTAGGTTCAACTATTTTTTCAGTTACAAAAGTACCTAGAATAGTTATCAAAAATGTAGAGGCAGCCATGAAATAATAATTTGAAGCTGGATTTACAAAATAATCTGGTCTTAATAATTTTGCAGCTTCTGTTGTTATTCCAGAAAGTAATGGATCAGTTGTAGATAGTAACAAGTTTGCAGAAAATCCACCAGAAACTCCGGCAAAAGCTGCTGCAAGTCCTGCTATGGGATGTCTTCCAAAAGTTAAAAATACAACTGCTCCTAAAGGAATTAGTACAACATAACCAGCATCTGATGCAATATTTGACATTACTCCGGCAAGAACAACAATAGCAGTCAAAGCTTTTTTAGGTGTGGCTGTAACAACTTTTTTCATTGTTGCTCCCATAAGACCACTTCCTTCTGCCACTCCTATCCCTATAAGTGCAACTAAAACTGTTCCTAGTGGTGCAAATCCTGTGAAGTTTTTTACCATAGAAGAGAATATGTATCTTATTCCTTCTGCATCCAATAATGATTTTATTACCAGTGTAGTCTCTTTTATTACTCCTTCTTTTTTATCAAAGGCTTCATATGTAATCGAAGCTCCAGAAGAAGCAGCAATAGCAGATATTATTGCTATTACAAGACAAAATATCCAGAATAATGTTAATGGATGTGGTAATTTATTACCTCCTTTTTCAATAAAGTCTAAAAATCTCTGTATTCCTTTTTTCTTTTCTTTTTCCATAACTCCTCCTTAAAAATTTTATTTTATATGTTATTTATATTATTAAATTTATCTATTGATTGATTTATTTTTGACGGTATAGTTTGAATATAGAAAAATTTGCATTATTTTTTTAGTTGGTATATTTACTATAATAATATAAAAAAGAATAAAAAGCAACTTTTTATTCTTTTTTTATTTATAAGGAAAGTATAAATTTAAATGTTTATTAGTCTCTGACGTCCGTATTAGCTCGAAGAGCCTGTGTTTATTGAGCTCGTAGAACTCATACGGCTGTCAAGAGACTTTTTTTATTATATATAAAATTATAAATTAATAATAATTAATGGTCTCTGACATCCATATTAGTTCGAAGATGCTATGTTTATGGGCTCATAGAACTCATATGACTTTGAGACTTTTTTATAAAATATATTAAGAAGTGTTACATCTTTTTATCTCATTTACACAATTTGTTTCCCGTGAAATTCATCAGAGCTAATTAAGCTAGATAATTCACTTAGATTCTCTTTTGTAACTTTTCCAGCAACAACAATTTTTAATTTCTTATTAGATTTTCTTATCATATCATTTATCAGATCTTTCCCTTCAAGTGCTGTTGCTTTTCCACCAGAAGTTAAAATTCTTTTTATACCTATATCTATCAAAGCATCGATATAATCTAAAGGATTAGATATTTCATCTATTGCTTTATGAAAGGTTACTTCCATAGGATAAGCCAAGTCAACCAATTCTTTTGTAGTTTCTAAGTCTATCTTATTATCATTCGTTAAGCAACCTAAAACAATTCCTTTTACTCCTATTTTTTTAAATAGTTTTATATCTTCCTTCATAATCTCTATTTCATCTTTTGAATAGTTAAAATTTCCTCCTCTTGCCCTTACCATAGGGAAAATAGGAATATTTAATTTTTCTAGACATATTTTTACTGTACCATACGATGGAGTAGTTCCTCCTACAGCTAAATTTTCACAAAGCTCTATTCTATTTGCTCCTTTATTTTGAGCTTCTAATGCTTTTTCAAAAGATTCTACACAAGCTTCTTTTATCATTTTATCACCTCTATACTAAAAATTTTAAAATTGGAGCCCATACTAATGTTAAAATTCCTGCAAAAACTATCGATAATGCACTCATCGAACCCTCTATTTCCCCAATTTCCATTGCTTTTGATGTACCAACTGCATGACTAGATACTCCTATACCTATTCCCACAGCTACTGAATGTTTTATTCTAAATATTCTACTAATTAAAGGAGCACTTACATTACCTGTTATTCCTGTTACTATGATACCTACAACTGTTATAGCAGGTATTCCTCCTATCATTGTACTAACTTCAATTCCTATCGGTGTTGTTATTGATTTTGGCATAAGTGAAAATATTAAACCATCGTTAATTCCCATTAGTTTTCCTAATATAATAACTGTTATTATTCCGACAAATGAACCTGCAACAGCTCCAACTAGCACCGGTATAAAATAAATTTTAAATAAGCCCCATTGCTTATACAATGGAACTGCTAAAACTACTGTTGCTGGGGATAAAAGCATAAGTATTGTGTCTCCCCCTCTAGCATAATTTTCTGTTGGTATATTAAAGAAATATATAGTCCCTATTACAAAAATTGCAGCAACTAGAAATGGGTTAAAGATTGGAGATTGTGTTTTTTTAAATAACCATTGCCCTATTTCAAAAGCAATTAATGTCAAAATTATACCAAAAAACACATTATTGGTTAATATCTCTTTCATTTTTCTTTTTCTCCTTTCTTTCTAAATGTTCTATCATAAATTGAACAACTTTCCCTGTAACTCCCATTGTTATGACAGTGGATACAATTATTAAAACAACAAATTTTATAAAATTTCCTTGTAATAATTGATATGAATCCATTATTTTAACTGTCGGTGGCATAAAAAAAATTGTCATATTAGCTAATAAAAAATTTGCTACATTTTCTATCATATTTAATTTTATAATTTTATAGTACAACAATACAAATAACAAAAGCAGACCTATAATTGTCCCAGGTATAGGTAAAGCTAAAGTTTTCGATATAATAGTACCTATATAATTTATTATAAAAATTATAATAAATTCTCTTAACATAATTCCTCCGTATCTAAATAAAGTCTCTTTATAATCATACAAGTTCTACGAGCTCAATAAATACAAGCCCTTAAAACTAATATGAACTTCAGAGACTAATTTTCATTATTTAATTTTTATGCTTCATATAAAATAAAAAAAAGCTAAGATTTCACACATCAGAGTTAAGAAAAACTCTGTACTGTGTGTTAAATCTTAGCTCATCTAAAATTTATTAATCTCTTGGTTTCATTTGTGGGAATAAAATTACATCTCTTATTGATGGTGCACCTGTAAGTAACATTACAAGTCTATCTATTCCTATTCCCATTCCCCCTGTAGGTGGTAACCCATATTCAAGAGCTTCTACGAAACTTTCATCTATTTCTGGTGTTGCTTCATCATTTCCACGCATTGCTTCTTCAACTTGTGCTTCAAATCTTCCTCTTTGATCTGCTGGGTCATTTAATTCAGTAAAAGCATTTGCATATTCTCTTTTATTAATAAATAACTCAAATCTATCAGTAAAATTAGGATTTTTTTCATTTCTTTTAGCAAGTGGAGAAATTTCAACTGGGTGTCCATAAACAAATGTTGGTTGTACAACTCTTTCTTCACATTTTTGTTCAAAAAATTCATTTATAATATGTCCAACACTATCCATATGATCTGCAACTTCAACATGATGTTCTTTAGCTATTTTTTTAGCTTCTTCAAAAGTCATTTCTTTCCAGAAATCTACTCCAGTAACCTCTTTAATCATGTCAACCATATGTACTCTATTGAATTTTTTTAGTGATAATTGAACTCCATCATATTCTATTTCAGTAGTTCCATTTACCTCTTGACATACAGTAGATATTATACCTTCACATAAGTCCATCATATCATTAAAGTCTGCATGAGATTGATATAATTCTATCATAGTGAATTCTGGGTTATGTCTTGTAGATATCCCTTCATTTCTAAAGTTTCTTCCTAATTCATAAACTCTTTCAAATCCACCAACTATTAATTTTTTCAAATATAGTTCCGGTGCTATTCTTAAAAATAAATCTAAATTTAAAGTATTATGATGAGTAATAAAAGGTTTAGCAGCTGCTCCTCCTAAAATTGGGTGCATTAAAGGAGTTTCAACTTCTAAGAAATTCTTATCATCTAAATATTTTTTTACAGCTTTTATAATTTGAGTTCTTTTTATAAAAACTTCTCTAACTTCTGGATTCATAATCAAATCTACATATCTTTTTCTGTATCTGATTTCAACATCAGTAAGACCATGATACTTTTCAGGTAACGATCTTACATTTTTAGTTAAAAGAGAAATTCCTTTTACTCTCAAAGTTAACTCTTCAGTGTGAGTTACAAACAATTCTCCTTCTACACCTATTATATCTCCAACATTTAACATTTTAACTATATGATCAAATTGTTCTTCTCCAAGTTCATCTTTTTTAATATATACTTGGATTTTCCCAGATTGGTCTTCTATATGAGCAAAATAAACTTTTCCTTTTCCTCTTAAAGACATTATTCTTCCAGCTGTTTTATATGTTAAATTTTCTTCTGGATTATGTTTTAAAACATCTCCTACCATAAATTGTTTATCATATTTTTTTCCAAAAGGTTTTACACCATAGCTTTCTAATTCTTCAATTTTTTTCCATCTTTCTGCAATTAAAGGCTCCTTTTCTAACCTGTCAAAATATTTTTCCATATTTAGTCCTCCCAAAATTCTTATTTTATAAGTGTTTCAACTTTTTTTATCCATTTACTATCCGGAAATTCTTGTTTTAACAATTTTAAATACTTAGTCGCTTCAACTTTATTCCCTTGTTTTGCATATAAACTTGCTATATTATAATATATTTCTGACTTTTTGTCTCCTGATTTTTCTGTTGACAATGCCTTTTTTAAATTATTTATTTCTTGCTTAGGATCAGATGATACATTCTTTATTATTTTTTCAAAAAAACCGTCTTTTTTTGAATTACTTCCAAGTTCCCCAACTAAATTACTCATACTATCTTTTAATTTGGTTTTTAATTCTACTGTTGCCTCAACAGCTTGTTCTTTTAAATCCTCTAAAGTTGGCTCTGTCTTATTACCAATGTAATTATCCAATGCTTTTTTTAACTCATGATTTGTTGTATTATACATTGATGAAGGAATTACTATGTCCTTTTCTAAAGTTTTTGCAAGCTTTAAAATATAAATTTTTTCATTATCAGTAAAAGAAGTAAAATTATTTCTGATTGCTACAAAAGCTTCATTAATCACCATATCATTTTTATTTTCATAACCATATTTTAATAAAAGATAATTTACATCTTTATAATATTTCCCTGTTGGGTATAACATTTTATATAAAGTTATTGAATTTTCTAAATTTTTATTATTTTCTTTAGAATTTTTGATTATTATATCATAAATTTCATTTTCAGAAAAATTATATTTTGATTCAACTAAAATACTAATTTTTCTAGCTAATTCATTATTTAGATAAGTTGTTATTACATAATTTCCTTTATATATACTTCTAAAATTAATTTTTTTATTGGAAATGCTAGCTTTACTTATTGCATTTCTAGGTACTGAAGTTACCTTCAAACTATTTTCATTTTGAAGTGGGATAACTAATGTCTCTCCCATATAAACTATATAATTATTTTTAATTTCATCTTGGACTGATTGTACTTCAGTTTTTAAATTTGTTTTTATTTCACCTAAGTATTCATTTATACTTTCATTTGTAGTTTTCTTACTTATTGAACTGAAATCTTGTTTCTTTACAACTTCTTCTTTTTCTACTTTTTGATTTTCTATTTTTTTACTATTATTTTCATCTCCGTATGGACTATCATTTAAAGTTTTTATTTCTTTAACAGGACCTGTGCTTTGTTTATTTAGACCAAAATCTAAATTTGTACAAGCTCCTAAAAATAATGCCGAACAAAAGATTAATATTTTTTTTATTGACTTCATATAATCTCCTCCTCACTATTTTAAATGTTTTATTGACATTTTTATTGTATTAATCTCATTTTCATTACTATCATACAGTTTATAGGAAAAAAACAAGATATTATTTTTTTCATCTATTGAAAAATCTTCTCCAAGCACATAAAAATTATATTTAAAATCATTATCTTCATAAACAAAATCTTTTTTTTCTCCTAAAAAATTTATACACAAATTATTCTTTTTACTAGTTTTTCTTTCTATATAAATTTCATTGCTTTTAAATTGAATCCTATATTCATTTTTATCTGAAAACATATTTATAAAAAAACTTTCTATATTTTTTTCTAATTTTCCTATTAATTCACCGCTCAATTTCTCAAAAGTTTTTTCTCCATAACTATCTTCAAATTTTAAAATAAATCTGTCTTTAATAAGCTACCTCCTACATACCTCTTTATTTTATTTATGATACTTTATATTATTAGAAATAGAAAACCATCTATATATTTGTTCCATAAGTATGAGTCTCATTAATTGATGTGGAAATGTAAAGTGTGAAAATTTCAATTTCATATCCACTGAATCTTTTAAATTTTGACTAACTCCGTCAGAACCACCAATAATAAAGTTTATAGTACTAATCCCCGTATTTTTTAATTTTTCTATATAGTCTGACATTCCTTTTGAATCAATTTCTTTTCCTTTTAAGTCCAGTAAAATTGTATAAGTATTTTGTTTGGAGATTTTTTTCAATATCTCCTCACTTTCTTTTTCTATTGATAGTTGAATATTTCCTTCTTTTGTAAACTCTTTAACTTCAATTATTTGAAGATTGGAAAAGGCTGTCATTCTTTTTTGAAATTCAGCTATTCCATCGTTTATATACTTGTCTTTTATTTTACCAACACAAATAATATTTATATTCAATTTTTCTCCTAAAGTTTTCTTTTAAACATTTTTTCTAAGTCTGTCAAAGACATTTTAACTATTATAGGTCTTCCATGTGGGCATGTATATTCTCCAACCTCATGTAACTTTGCCACCATACTATACATCTCTTCCATTTTTAATTTATGATTAGCTTTTATTGCTCCTTTACAAGACATTGATACTATTATATTTTCTCTAATATCTACATCTTTATTTTTTGAAAGATTATTCAAAATTTCTTTTATAATATTTTCATAACTATCTCTCAAATCCATAATAGGAGTAGCTCTAACCAAAATTTCATTTTTATCAAAGTCGTCTATATCAAACCCAAAACTAGAAAAAATTTCTGTGTTTTCTAAAGCTAACTGTTTTTCTCTGGGATCTAATTCAAATCTTAATGGAACCAATAAACTTTGTTTTGGAATAGATTTATTGTAATATTCCTGTTTTAATTTTTCATACAAAACTCTTTCGTGTATTATATGCTGATCATAAATTTCAAACATTCCTTTTCTTTCAACAAGTATGAATGTATCAAAAATTTGTCCTATAACTTTAAAATCTATATTTTTTAATTCTGAAAAGTCATCAAAAACTTTTCCTATCCTAATCTCTTTTTTATTAAAATCATAAACTTTTTTTTCTTCACTAACTTCTAACTTTTCTGTATTAAAATTTGTAGGTTCTGTATTTTTTTTATCATCAAAATATTTTTCATTTAAGCTATATTCTTTAAATTTATTATTAATTCCTTCTTCAACCAATATACTAGGTTTTATCATTTCTTCTCTATCTATGACAGATAATTGATCTACTTTTTTATAGACATTATTTTCTTTACTTATTTCCTCTTTAAAATCTTCAATATTCAAAAGATTTAAATTATTTTTCTCTTTTAATTCTTCAACTTTTTGGTTGAAATTATTATGGTATGTCTCTCTTTCTTGTTCTGTATCTTCAACTTCTATATGTGGAGATATAAAGTTTTCATCATCGATAAAATATTTATCTATTTCTCCTTTTACTAGATCATAAATAGCAGATTGATTAGCAAATTTTACTATTTTTTTTGATGGGTGAACATTTACATCAATCTCTGTAGGATCGACTTCTATAAAGACTATGGCTGTGGGATACTTTCCTTTCATTAATTTTGTATGATAAGCATCAATTATTGCAGTCTCTATTATTTGAGATTTTACAGAACGACCATTTATAAATACAAAAATAGAGTCCTTATTTGATTTATATAAATTTGCATTTCCTAAAAATCCTAAAGAAAACTTTGATAAATTTTTCAAATGATTTTTTCCAAAAATTTCTAGGATTGTATTTTCTATTCCATTTCCACTAGTTTTTATACTAGTTTTCCCATCAATATTTAACTCAAATTTAGTATTATAATTAGCTAAAGCCTCTTTTAAAAATATATCTTTTATATGCACATATTCTGTGCTTTCTTTTCTTAAAAATTTTTTTCTTGCAGGTGTATTATAAAACAAATCTTTTATTTCTATTTGAGTTCCAATATTTTTTTGTACATCTTTAAGATTTGTTACTTTTCCACCAAGAACATTCATTTGGACTCCATTTTCCATTTCTTTTGTTCTTGAAGATATTATCATTTTTGAAACAGCACTTATAGAAGATAAGGCTTCTCCTCTAAATCCATAAGTTTTTATATTAAATAAATCATCTTTTGTAAAAATTTTACTAGTTGCATGTCTTTCTATTGAAAGAAGTAAATCTTCTTTTTGCATACCATGTCCACTATCACTAAGAGATAAATCTAAACCACCATTCCAAACCTCAAGTTTTATATCTTTTGCCCCTGCATCTAGTGAATTTTCTAATAGTTCCTTAATCATACTAGTAGGATTTTCTACAACTTCTCCGGCTGCTATTGCATTAGAAACACTTTCATCTAAAATTCTAATACGTCCCATATTTACCTCCAGTATTCACTTTATAACATTTGAATATTATCTATACCTGTTCTTTCTTTTATTGTCATTATTAAAGCTTGTAGTAAATTATCTGAAATATTTTTATCACTAAGCTCAAGAAAAATAATATTATCCCCATAATAAATATTTATCAAATCCAAACTTGAAGAATATTTTTTCACGATATCTGTTATTAAATTTTTTAGCATATTTTCATCTGTATCAGTTTTCATTTCCAGTTCATAAGCTTGAGGTTGACTTGAATCATTTTCCACAAAATACCCACTTATTTTTTGTAAATTTTCCTCTTCCTTTTCTATTTTCCTAACTTTTACTTCTGAAATCTTTTCCTTTGATGGCAAAACAAGATTTCCCAACCCCAGTAATACAGTTAGTGCCAATAAAATCAATGTACTATTTTTTTTATTAACTTTTATTTTTCCCAAAGTAATCACCTCGTTAAATATTCTCTTATTGAACTAGCTATTTCATCTGCTATTATTTCTTGATAATTAGAGTCTGTTAAAATAGATGAATCATATTGATTACTCACAAAACCTAATTCTATTAATACCCCAGTTCCATTAAATCCTCTTAAAACAGCAAAATTTGCACCATGAACTCCACCATTTTTTAAATTTACTCCAGTTGCAATACTAGAAGCTATTTTTTTTGCTAATCTTATAGAATTTTCTTGATTTTTCTTATAAGCTAACTCACCTGAAATTTGAACTATTTTATCACTACTTTCTCCGTATTTTTCACCTATACTATTTTCAAAATTAGCAATTCTTTCAGCATATGGAGATGATTTTTTTGAAAAATAGAAGACTTCTACTCCATTAGCACTAGTATTTTCTGAAGCATTTGCATGAATACTTACAAATAAGGCTGCTTTATTTTTATTTCCTATTTTTGGTCTTTCACTAAGAACAACAAAAAAATCAGAATCTCTTGTCATAATTACATTAAAATCCTTAGCAAGTCTATCTCTAAGATTTTTACCAACAGAAAGAACAATATCTTTTTCTCTTATATTTCCTCTCATTGCTCCTGGATCTTTTCCACCATGTCCCGGATCTAAAATTATTAAATGCTTATTTTTTAATGCTTTTTGCAAGGCTAGTTCTATTTTTTTATTATTAGAATCCATAGTATAAGCAACTTTAGTAGCTAATTGTAGAGTAATAGATACCGAATTCTTATCTTTTTCAATCATTACTTCTTCAAACAAATTAGAATTTTTCATATCTTCTTTTAATGATTCTGTAAATAATTTAAAAGACTTGTCATCTATATTTTGAATTTCAACATATATTAGTCTTGAATCTTCATCTGCACTAACTAAAGTTTCATTATCGTTTGATGCAAAATTTATTGAAAAAAGTCCATCTGTAAATTTTACATCTTTTAATTTAGCTGAGTAAGAAAATAAAGAAGTCATCAAAAATGTCGCTATAATTATTATTTTTCTTATCATATTTTTCCTTTATAATTCATTATAAATTTTTATACTTAAATTTTAATTTATCAACCTTATTATAGCCCCTGATAGCCGTATGAGTTCTACGAGCTCAATAAACACAGGCTCTTCGAACTAATACGGACATCGGGGCTATCTTTTGGATAATTTAAAAATAAGTGAGTTATTTTTCCAGATTTTAGATTAAAAATCAAATAGAGTGAGCCGAACAAATCTTGGCGTGTCTGAGCTAACTTGTTAGCAAGTTAGCGATCTTAGAAGCTTTTAATGAACTTGTTCATTTAGAGCTTCTTACTGATGCCAAATTTGTAGCGAACTCTTGATTTTTAATCGTTAAAAAATCTGGTTATAACGAACTATTTTTAAATCAACAAATTAAAATTTATGCTTTCCCAATATAATTAAAATAAATAAAAACGACAAAAATGCCGTTTTTATTTTCATTAGTTGTTTAATACAGTTGCGATAGCTGACTTTCTGAATGTCATTTTAACACCCTTATCAACTCTTACTTCAACATACTCTTCCCCAACAAATGCAATAGTTCCTTTTATTCCTCCTATAGTAACAATTTCTGTACCTTCTTTTAAAGAATTAAAAAGTTCTTGTTGTTGTTTTTGTTTTTTCTTATTAGGTCTAAGTATTAAAAAATAAAATATTGCTACCCAAACAACTACTATTATTCCTGTACTTCCATATTTAGCAAATAATTCTTGCATATTTCCTCCTTAACTACTACGTAAGATATATTTTTTAGTATAACATGAATAAAGTTCTATTGCAAATTATAAATTTTAACTTATTTTTATATTTTTCATACTAATTACTACTTTAAGTACACCTTTCCTTCTGCTATTATTTCAACTGGTCCATCTATATAAATTTCATCATTTTCAATACTATACTCTAACCACCCATTAGGTTGATTAATTCTAGCTCGATCCATTTTTTTATATTTTTTTAAATAATAACCAACTGCAGTTGTCCCAGAAGCACAACTATTTTCATATACTCCGCTCTCTACTTCTTTCACATATACATAAGGTTTCATAAATAATTTTTTATCATTAAAAAACATTATACCAAAAGCTGAATAATCTTGATCAGTTAAATACTCTTTAACTAGATCTATAATTTTTTTAAAATCTATTTCTCTACTATCTTCTATATTAAAAATAAAATGACTTATTCCAGAAAATCTAACAAGTCCTAATTTATAGCCCTCTAAATTAATTTCTTCAATACTTTTAAATTTAGGCATCTTTATCCTAGCTAAAAACTTATTTTTAGTTTCTCCTTCTCTTACATCTATATCTATTTTTTTTGTTTCACCAGAACAAGTTATACTATAATTTTTCTTTTTAGAAAAATCTTTATCTCTAAAAGCCAGAAGACTTGCAAAAGCTCTACTTGCATTTCCACAAAATTCTCCCCCCATCATTTGAAGATGATTATCCTTTATAAATCCTACTTGTTCAGCATAAAGATTTGTTTCTTTCATGATTTCTTCTGATATTTTTGGAATGTTTTTGTCCAAAATATCAAAATTATCAATAAGTATTGTAACATTTCCAGCAGGATTAATCTTAATAAAATCTAAAACTTGCACTTTTTTTTCCATAAAAATTTCCTCCTTAAAATTGTTTTTTATTATTTAATTAGTATAACATTTTTTATTTTTATTAACAAAAAAAATCTTATTTTTATGTAACATTTGTTACTGACATTTTTTTAATAATAATTTATAATATTAATAAATTTTAAATTAATTTGGAGGTAAAACTATGCACGATGGTTGTTCTGGAAAATTTGACGATGGAATGCAAATTCTAGCAAAATTAAAAATGATGGGATTTAGTGATCAAAACATGCCTTTCCCTTTAACTTTTGCTTGTAAAGAATGTGGAAAAGAAATAACAATGACTACTTTTGCATTTGAATGTCCACATTGTGGTATGATACATGCTGTTACTCCTTGTCATGCTTTTGATGCTGAAAATGTTTTAACAGCCGGAAAAAATAAGTAATATTTATAATCTATAAAGAAGATACAAACTAAAAAATCAAAAATTAGTCCCTGATACCCATATTAGTTAAACAATTTTTATTGAGCAACTATATGACCATCAAGGGACTTTATTTATTTACAAAATTTTAATTTGTTGATTTAAAAATAGTTCGTTATAACCAGATTTCTTAACGATTAAAAATCAAGAGTTCGCTACAAATTTGGCAAAACTCGCTAACAAGTTAGCTCAGACACGCCAAGATTTGTTCGGCTCACTCTATTTGATTTTTAATCTAAAATCTGGAAAAATAACTCACTTATTTTTAAATTATCCAAAAGATAGCCCCGATGTCCGTATTAGTTCGAAGAGCCTGTGTTTATTGAGCTCGTAGAACTCATACGGCTATCAGGGGCTATAATAAGGTTGATAAATTAAAATTTAAGTAGTGAAGCTATTTATTTGAAAAACTATAATTTTTGATAAAATATAGAAAAAATGTTATAATAAAAAAGTTCTAAATAAAAATAAAAGAGAGGTACATAATTATGGTAAAGAAAAAATATATAGCTCCTAATTTAATAACAGCCGGTAATATGTTTTTAGGTTATCTAAGTATAACTGAATCAATAAAAGGAAATTTTAATACAGCAATTTTATTTATATTACTTGCAATGGTCTGTGATGGTTTAGATGGTAAAACAGCAAGAACACTAGATGCTTTTAGTGAATTTGGAAAAGAATTTGATTCATTTAGCGATGCTATTTCATTCGGATTAGCTCCATCTATGTTAATATATTCAATTTTATCATCGAAAGTTCCCTCAAGTCCATTTATAGTCCCAGTTTCATTTTTGTATGCTTTATGTGGTGTTATGAGACTTGTTAAATTTAATATAATTAATATTGCATCAAGTGAAAAAGGTGACTTTAGTGGTATGCCAATTCCTAATGCAGCAGCTATGGTTGTTTCATATGTTATGATTTGTAATGTAGTTTATGAAAAATTTTTAATAAATTTATTTGATATTAAAGTTTTCATAGGTATTTCAGTTATATCTGCAAGTTTAATGGTAAGTACTATACCTTTTAAAACTCCAGATAAAACTTTTTCATTTATTCCTAAAAAAGTTGCTTTAGGACTTATTTTAGCTCTTTTAATCACTATGTACTGGACTTTAGATTACAGTGTATTTATAATTTCATATTTATATGTTTTATTAAATATAATTTCATACTTTAATAAAAGATTTTTAAGCAACGAAAATGATACTTCTGTTGATGAATTTATAGAAATTGAAATTGATGATGAAGAAAAAGGAGAGTAATATTTATGTTTTCACAAAATGATAATATAAATATCTTAGTTGTAAGATTTAAAAGAATAGGAGATGCTATATTAAGTCTACCTTTATGTCATTCTTTAAAATTAACTTTTCCAAATTCAAAAGTGGATTTTGTTTTATATGAAGATGTAGCTCCTCTTTTTGAAAATCATCCATATATAGATAATGTGATTACAATAAAAAAAGATGAACAAAAAAATATTTTTAAATATTTCAAAAAAGTCTATAATGTTACAAGAAAAAAATATGATATTGTAATAGATATTATGTCTACTCCAAAAAGTGAACTTTTTTGTGCTTTTTCAACTAAAAGTACATTTAGAATTGGTAGATATAAGAAAAAAAGAGGTTTCTTTTATAATTATAAAATGAAAGAAACAGAATCTTTAAATAAAATTGATAAATTTTTAAATCAATTACTTCCTCCATTTGAGAAAAATGGATTTAAAGTTATCAAAGATTACAGCTTTGAATTTAAATCAAGTGAGGAAGAAAAAAAGAAATACAATAATCTTTTAATTGAAGCTGGTGTTGATTTATCAAAACCAGTTGTTGCTTTCTCAATTTTTTCAAGAGTTGCTCACAAAATATACCCTATAGAAAAAATGAAAAAATTAGTTGAACACTTAATTGCAAAATATGATGCCCAAATTATATTTTTCTATTCTCCTGACCAAAAAAATGATATACAAAGTATTCATAAAGAGATGGGAAATAATAAAAACATTTTCTCTTGTATTGAAACTACTACAATTAAAGATTTAGTTCCACTATTAGAGAACTGTGACTACTATATAGGAAACGAAGGAGGAGCTAGACATCTAGCTCAAGGTGTAGGTATTTCTACTTTTGCAATATTTAATCCTAGTGCAGATAAAAAAGAATGGTTACCTTTCCCTGATAAAAAAAATACTGGTATTTCTCCTTATGATATGATTAAAATAAAAAATACATCAGAAGAAGATTTTATTAAAATGACAGCTGAAGAACAATTTAATTTAATAGATGTTGATACTATTATAAAAATGGCTGATGAACTATTTGAAAATAATAAAAAGAAATAAAGGAAGTTTTTAATGAATACAAAAATAATATCTTACGTTATATCTAATTTATTTAGAATTTTAATGTTCTTATTCCTTTTCCCCTTAGCTATAAGCATATACTATAAGGAAGGTTTAAGGATATCTATTTCTTATATAATACCAATTATAATACTGTGTATTTTTAGTTATTTTTTAGCTCAAGAGCCTCCAGAAGAGCAAAGTTTCTTTTCAAAAGAAGGATTTTTTATTGTTTCTTTATCATGGTTACTTATTTCAATATTTGGTGCTCTTCCTTTCATTATTAGTGGAAGTATCCCAAATATAATTGAAGCTATTTTTGAAAGTGTTAGTGGTTTCACAACAACAGGAGCTACAATATTACCGGAAGTAGAACATTTAAGTAAATCCATACTTTTTTGGAGAAGTTTTACTCATATTGTTGGAGGAATGGGAGTTTTAGTTTTAGTTTTAGCTATTCTTCCTAAAGGAAATAACCAGTCTCTTCATATTATAAGAGCCGAAGTTCCAGGACCAGTTGTTGGTAAGATGGTTGCTAAAATGAGTTACAATTCTAGAATTTTATATATAATTTATATTGCTATGATTATAATAATGATAATTCTTTATGTTTTGGGGGGAATGTCACTATATGATGCCTGTATCCATGCCTTTGGTACTGCTGGAACAGGTGGATTTAGTTCAAAAAATGCCAGTATAGCTTTTTATAATAGTGCTTATATTGATTATGTAACAGCTTTTGGTATGTTAGCTTTTGGATTAAACTTTAACTTATTTTATCTTTTAATTTTAGGAAATATAAAACAAGTTTTTAAAAGTGAAGAAGCTAAATATTATTTTTCTTTTATAATTATATCTACATTATTAATATGTTTAAATATATCAAATATGTATGACTCTGTCTCTCAATTAATAAGAGATGTATTTTTTACTGTATCATCAATTATTACATCTACAGGATATACAACGGCTAATTTTAATTCTTGGCCAACTTTTTCAAAAACTATACTTCTATTTCTAATGTTTGTTGGAGGTTGTGCTGGTTCTACAGCTGGTGGATTTAAAGTTTCAAGAGTTATTATTATTTTTAAACAAGTAATTCGTGAATTTAAAAAAGTAGGACATCCCAACAAAGTATTAAATATGAAACTAGAAGGAAAAACTATTGATAAAGAAATGATAAATGGAGTTAATTCGTATTTTGTTCTATACTTTTCTGTTTTTATAATTTTGTTATTACTTGTTTCATTGGATTCTTCTACATTTTTAACAGCTTTCTCTTCTGTACTATCTATATTTAACAATATAGGACCTGGATTAGATGATACAGCTGCAAACTTTTCAGTATATAGTAATTTTACAAAATTTGTTTTATCTTTAGGAATGTTATTAGGAAGATTAGAAATAATTCCACTTTTAATATTATTCTCTCCTAGTATTTATAAAAAAATTGATTAAATAAAATAACCTAATAGTTGTATTAGTTTTACAAGTCAATAAAACAGGCTCTTCGAACTAATACGGACGACAGAGACTAATAACCATTTAATCTATACTTTTCTATAGAATGAAAAAAGAGACTATTTCATATATAATAGTCTCTTTCTTTATTCTTTTATTTCATATAATACTTATTTATTTTCATAAGTAGACTTAATAAATAATTCATCTAATTGCTTATCATCAACAATATTAGGAGCTTCTGTCATTAGACATTGTCCTTTATTTGTTTTAGGGAATGGAATTACATCTCTTATAGATTCTTCTTTTAACATAACCATAAGCCATCTATCAATTCCAAAAGCTAGTCCACCATGAGGAGGAGCTCCATATTTGAAAGCATCTAAGAAGAATCCAAATTTATTTTTTGCTTCTTCTTGTGAAAGACCTAATCTATCGAATACCATAGCTTGTATTTGAGGATTAAATATTCTTATAGAACCTCCACCTATTTCAGAACCATTTAACACCAAATCATAAGTGTTAGTTCTAATATCTTCTGTTTGTCCACCTAAGAATTTTTCTAAATCTTCAGCTTTTATTGAAGTAAATGGGTGATGTTCTGCTTTATATCTTTGTTCTTCTTCATCATAATCAAACATTGGAAAATCTACAACCCATAAGAATTTGAAATCATCTTTATTAATTAACTCTAAATCTTTTCCTATTCTTAATCTTAATGCTCCTAAAGCTGAATGTACAACTTTTTTCTTATCAGCAACTATAAAAATTACATCTCCTGTTTTAGCTTCTGTTTTTTCTATTATTGCTTTCATTTCATCTTCTGATAAGAATTTAGCAATAGGAGAGCTTATTCCTTCTGCTGTAAGTTTTATGTAAGCAAGGCCTTTTGCCCCAAAATATGTTTTTACATATTCTTCATATTCAGAAATAACCTTTCTTGAGAATTTTTCATTTGCATTAGGTGCAACAACAGCTTTAACTAATCCCCCATTTTGAACAGTAGAACTAAAAGCATTAAAACCACAATTTTTAACTAATTCTGATAAATTTTTAAGTTCAACTCCAAATCTTAAATCTGGTTTATCTGAACCAAATCTATCCATAGCTTCTGCATAAGGCATTCTTTGGAAAGTATAATTTGCTTCTTCTCCAGTTACATTTTTAAATACATATTTTGCTAAACCTTCAATTTCATTCATTACATCTTCTTTTTCAACAAATGACATTTCAATATCAAGTTGAGTAAATTCTGGTTGTCTATCTGCTCTCAAATCCTCATCTCTAAAACACTTTGCTATTTGGAAGTATTTTTCAACTCCACCTATCATTAAAAGTTGTTTAAAAAGTTGTGGAGATTGAGGTAAAGCATAGAATGTTCCTGGGTTCGTTCTACTAGGAACTAAGAAGTCTCTTGCTCCTTCTGGTGTAGATTTTGTAAGTATAGGAGTATCTACATCTAAGAATCCAGCTTGATCCATATAATTTCTTATAGACATTATCATTCTATGACGCATCTTTAAATTATTTAACATCTTGCTTCTTCTTATATCAAGATATCTATAAGTCAGTCTCATATTTTCACTTAAATTATCATCTACTCCAGAAATTTGAAATGGAAGAGTTTCACATGAGTTTAATACTTCTATTTCTTTTACAAATACTTCTATTTCTCCAGTTGGAATATTTAAATTTTTATTAGATCTTTCTTTAACTTCTCCTAATACTTTTATAACAGATTCAGATTTTAATTTTTGTACATCTTCAAGTACTTTTTCTGGTAAATTTTCAGTATTAAAAACTAATTGAGTTTTTCCTTCTCTATCTCTTAGGTCAATAAAAGTCAAACTAGTACTAACATTTCTTTTCGTATCTACCCAACCAGATAGAGTTACAGTTTTTCCAATATCTCCTATTCTTAATTCTCCCAAATTATGAGTTCTATAAAGCATCTTACTCTCCTTTTATTTCTTTTATAATATTTTCAAAAGCAATTTCTTTTTGTTCTCTAGTTAAAAAGTCTTTTATTAAAACTACACCTTTATTAAGTTCATCTTCTCCTATTATTACACAGTATCTAACTGATAGTCTATCTGCTTTTTTCATATGTGCCTTCATTCCTTTAGAAGAAAAATCTATATGAACCTTTAAATTATTTTTTCTCAAATTTTCTGTAATATTCATAGCCTGTTCTATAGTATTTTCTCCAAGCCAAGCAACATAAACATCTGGATTATTTTTAGGATAATCTTCAAGTAACATCATTACTCTTTCAACTCCAGCAGCAAAACCTACAGCTGGAATATCCTTATCTCCTAATTCTTTTAGAAGATTATCATATCTTCCTCCCCCTAAAACAGTTCCTTGTGATCCTAATTTATTTGTAACAATTTCAAAAACTGTACTTGAATAATAATCAAGTCCTCTAACAAGAGTTGGATCTTCTGTAAATTTTACTCCAAAAATTGTTAGGTATTTTTTTACTTCTTCATAATGTTTTCTTTCATCTTCAAATAAATAATCAATTATACTAGGAGCTGACTTATAGTAATCCTTTCCACTATCAACTTTACAATCTAAAAGTCTTAACGGATTTCTATTAATTCTATCTTTACAATCTCCACACATATCATCTATATGACTTTGAAAATGTTCAATTAACTTTTCTCTATATATAGTACGAGATTCCTTTGAACCTACAGAATTTATTTTAACTTCTAAATCTGTTATTCCCAATTGTTTTAATAAGTTATATCCCATCGCTATGACTTCTGCATCAAGTATAGGAGATTTTTCCCCAAAAACTTCCACTCCTATTTGGTTAAACTCTCTTTGTCTTCCAGCTTGAGGTCTTTCGTATCTGAACATAGATCCTATATAATAAAATCTACTAACATCTTCTTTTGCATATAAAGAATTTTCTAAATAACATCTAACCATAGATGCTGTATTTTCCGGTCTTAATGTTAAAGATCTATCTCCTCTATCTTTAAAAGTATACATTTCTTTTTCAACAACATCAGTTGCTTCACCTATTCCTCTTTTAAACAAATCTGTTTCTTCAAAAATTGGAGTTTTTGCAAAGTTATATCCATAATTTTCAAACAAATTTTGAACCGTATTAGAAATATACATATATTTTTTTGCATCTTCCCCTATTATATCTTTTGTTCCTCTAACTGCCTTTATCAGTTGCATAAGTCCTCCTATTTATTCCCAAATTTTATTCAATTTCTCTGCTATCTTTTTTTCATTTTTATTATTTCCTGGGATATAGTATTTTTTCTTTTTATTCATATATTTTTGTTTTATAAAATTATCTGGATAGTCATGTGGATATTTATATCCAACATTATCATGACAAATATTTATTGGAACTTCTTGTACATTTCCATCTTTTATGTCTTTCAATACTGTATTTATAGCATTGTAAACAGAGTTTGATTTTGAAGATATTGCAAGATAAATCGTTGCATGAGATAAAATTATTCTAACTTCTGGCATACCTATTCTCTCACAAGCATTCATTGCTGCATTTGCAATAAGTAATGCTTCTGAATTTGCCATTCCTATATCTTCACTCGCTTCAATAAATAATCTTCTTGCTATATATCTTGGATCTTCACCACCATCAAGTAATCTCCCTAGCCAATAAACAGCAGCATCAGGATCACTGCCTCTAACGGATTTTATAAAAGCTGAAATCATATCATATTTATCTTGCTTTTTATCAAAAGAAAGTTGTCTTTCTTTAAAAATATTATAAATTTCAGCTTCTGTCATTTGAGAATAAATATTATTATACATTTCAACATAATTTAAAGCTATTCTCGAATCACCTTGAGAAATGTCAGTAATAATTTCTCTTATTTTATCTGGGACTTCTATTTTTAAATAATCAGAAGCTTTTTTTATTATTTTATCTATATCTTTATGAGATAACTCTTTAAATTCAAATATCATAACTCTTGATAAAAGAGCATTATTAATATTGTAGTAGGGATTTTCTGTTGTAGCACCAATTAAAGTTAAAGTCCCATCTTCAGTATAAGATAATAAAGCGTCTTGTTGAGTTTTATTAAATCTATGTATTTCATCTAAAAAAAGTATAGTCCTTTTCCCATATAACTCAATATTTTTTCTTGCTTTTTCTACAATTTCCCTTATATCACTAATACTTGCAGTCGTAGCATTCAATTTTTCAAAATTACAATCAAGTGTATTTGAAATGATTTGACCCAGACTACTTTTTCCACAACCAGGTGGTCCATAAAAAATAGAGTTAGATAAAGTTGAATTTAAAATTAATTTTCTTATAATCCCATCTTTTCCTAACAATTTTTCTTGACCTACAAAATCATCTAAAGTTTTTGGTCTCAATTTATATGCAAGTGGTTCTACATTTTTATAATTTCCTTGAAATAAATTCATAACAATTCCCCAAATCTTTTATTTTATATTTTAACATAAATTTAACAATAATAGAATATTTATAATTTAATCATTAGGAAAGCATAGATTTAAACAGTAAAAATTAATCCCTGACGTCCGTATTATTTCAAAAAGTATTTTTTGAATTTAAAACCTCATACGTCTGTCAAGGGACTTTATTTGCTATTCAATTTTTACTTAAATTTCATATCAAGTTCTCTTTGAACTTCTTCAATTCCTTTATTAGAGCCAAAGTTTGTTTTTACTTTTTTTAAAAAAGTCCCCATCTCATCTGCTGATCCAACTATACGATTAAATATAGCTAAATATTCTGTTATAATCGGATTATCTACATCATAAGGATATCTCATGATATGGTCTATCTCACTCCAAGCTTCTTCAAAAACTGTCCTAACTTGAATTTCAACAGAAATATTTATAAGTTTTGTAAGATCTATTCCAACAAGATAATGTACAGAACGATATCCATGTTCTCTTATAATTATTTCACAATCAATGTCTTTTATACTTTCTCTAAGTTGTTCAATATTATAATCTCCTCTCCTAATATTTACTTGAGGAGTTTCTTTCGTATCCCAAAGATTTAAAATTTCATGATGAATACTTTGCCAATCATCTTTAAAAAGATGTAAAACTCTAATTCCAATTAAATCTGTAACTATCTCTTTATAATTATCTACACTTATATTTCTATCCTTATACTTCTTACCTTTTCTAATTATTTTTTCAATTAAATGAGTTGCTTTCTTAACTCTTCTTCTAACTGAGTGAACAGCGGGTATATCTATTAGTTTTGACACAATATGCTCAGCTTCCTTTTCCAACAAAGGAACAAGTTTAACATAGTCTTCATATATCAAAACTAAATCATCCCAATTCAAGTCAGTAGATAAAAAATAGTCTTCATCAATAGAAAAGTCTTTAAAAAACTTTTCTTTATTCAACTTATCCACTGTAAGTCCTCCTCATTTTTATATTTTATTATATCTTAATTTTACTCTTCTTTTATTTATATCCACATAGCCATCTTTAAAATTTGCTTCAGTCAATGGATTATTCAATTCTATCAATTCTTCTACATCAAAAGACTGCTTTGAAAAATTCATTTTATAGACTTTTCTCAAAGTAAGGATATCTCCAACTTTTAAATCCTTTCTAGTTTTAATTTTTCCATTTATCCAACTATCTTCTTCTTTATTTTTTAAAGATTTATACATAATTTCTACATCATAAAATTGATTTTCTAAACCAGATAAATTTTTATACTTGTACAACTTTAATTCTTCTACAACGTTTTCATAAGACTTTAAAATATCTTTCAACAAACCAAACTTTAAACTTTCTATACCATTAGAAAAATTAAGCTCATACTTATCTTCAGAAAAATAAAATTTTATTGTAGTACCATTAAAAATATTTATAAATGTATCTATTATAGTTCTTAGTCTATTATTCTTAGTATTTGCATATATTTCGTATTCAAACATACCATTAGCACTTAAAGGATATGTGTCTTCGTGTGTTATCCCAATACCAAATTTAAAATCTCTTTTTCTAAATTCAACAATCTTAAATCTTGTATATTCTATAATTTTAACTGTTACAGCTTCCATTACTTCAAAACCAAAATCAACATTAGTTACTCCTAACGATTTTATTTTTATTGGCTTTAGTAGTTTTGAGAAATTTTTAAATTGAATAGGAAATTTATTTAGAAATAATGTTTTATATCTAATTTCTGAATTAGTTTCAACAAAGTCTTCCTCTAAAATATCAACAGTTATATTTCTAGTTTCTACCGGAACATCTTCATTATTTTTTCCTATTTCATTTATTTCTTCTAAGTTTTTATTTTCTTCAGTAGAGATATTTTCAACTATTTCTTCTTTTTTTTCTACTTTTGATTCAAAAATTTTTATAATTTTACTATCTTCTTTTTCAATTTCTATATTTTCTTCATTTGTTTTAATTTCATTATCTTGTTCTTGAGGATTTTGTTTATCCTCAAAATTCAGGCATAGTTCTGATCGGCATCACCAGCCTTGGTGTCTTCTTTAAAAAATATAGAATTTATCCTTGATAAAAATTCAGCATCTTCTCCTCTTATTATCTCAAAAGAATATTTCTTTAAAAAATTGTCTATATGCTCTTCATTGTTAAAAATTTTATATGTTTCAGTATCAGAATAAAAGTAAAACTTTGTTTTTTTAGAATAAGTATTATTTAAAATGAAATTTAATAAATCAACTAAATGTTTATCTTTTAAATTAAGACCTAAAAATATAGTTGGCCTTTCTTGTAATTCACTTTTTATTTTATTCCAGAACTCTTTATAAAAACTTAATGCCTTTATTCTCTTTAAGTCTTGTGTCGATATTACAAACTTATCTACTGTCTTGTAGTCTCCAAAAATTTTATAGAATGGCATTTTTGAAGACTCATCATCAGAAATTTTGAAAGGTGTACTCTTTTTTATATATTCTGAAAAATTATCTTCTAAAACACAATCATAATTTGTACTTATTATAGATGAAAAAATTTTATTTTCAAATATTTCTTTATAGAAGCCTAAATCATACTTTGTTTTTCCTGTAAATATTTTATTTACTTTTTCAACTATCTCACTTTTATCGTACAATACTGCATCTAAAAATTTTTGCACTAATTCAGGCAGAGATAAATTATTATTAATTATTACAAAATCTTTATCAATAGTCGAACACAATGATTTCTTTATATCATTTATAGATGGTGCTGATATTATTTTTGAAAATTCATCACCAATAAAAAGATTAAATTTTTTTATTTCTTTTTCTTGATTTTGTGACATCTCTATCCTCCTAAAAAAAATACAATTACTCATTTTAATTTTAACATAATTATCAATTTTAAGCTACTTTATTTAAAAAAATTTTTGAAAATTTTTGAAAAAATGTTATTATAATCTAATTAGAATATTTTTAAGAAATTAGGTGTTTTTTATGTATGATATTCAAAATATAATTTTATCTATAGTTCAATATTTTTTTGACTATATTTGGATTGCTAATCTAGCTTTTATTATAATTATTATTCTAATAGAAAGAAAAAATCCTTTGTATACAATTTTATGGATATTTTTACTTATATTAGCTCCATATATAGGGTTTTTTATTTTTCTTTTTCTTGGAATAAGTTTCAAAAAAAGGAGAGTTGCTAACAAAATATATAACTTAAAAAAATTAAAAAGTAGAAAAGAAATAAAAAATGATTATTCCGAACTTAATCGTTGGAAAAGTTTAATAACATACTTAGAGATGAGTTCTCAAAATTATATAAGTATTGATAATTCAATTCAAACATTTTTTGAGGGCAAAGATTTTTTTACAGAACTGAAAAAATCTATACAGAATGCTAAAAACACTATCAATATGGAGTATTATATTTTCAAATTAGATAAAATAGGCAAAGAAATTATAGATTTACTAATTGAAAAAGATAAAGAAGGGGTTAAAATAAATATTATTATTGATGGAGTTAATTCACATAACTCTAAATTAAAAAAATATTTAAAAAATACAGGAATAAATTTATCTTTATTCTTTAAGACCTATATTCCTTTTTTTAATCTAAGAATAAATTATAGAGATCATAGAAAAATCACAATAATAGACAATGAGATAGCTTTTATTGGTGGAATGAATATTGGAGACGAATATCTTGGTGAAAGTAAAATTGGTTTTTGGAGAGATACTTCTGTAAAAGTTTGTGGAGACATAGTTTATTCTTTAGAAAAAGAATTTTACTTTTCTTTAAGTATTGTACAAAATAAACTTGTTAGTAATGAAAATTTAGGTAAAATTTCTAATAAAGCTCTTAGTTCTAGTATAAAGAAAAATAGGACTTCCCTACAAGTTGTTAGTTGTGGCCCTAATTACGAATTTCCAGTTATAAGAGATAATTTTATTAAACTTATACAGGAAGCTAAAAAAACAATTTTAATTCAAACACCCTATTTTGTACCAGATGATCTGTTACTAGATACATTAAAAACAGCAATAATATCTGGTATTGATGTAAAAATAATGATACCATCTAAAGCTGACCATCCATTTATTTATTGGGTAAATCAATTTTATGCCGGAGAATTATTAAGATTAGGAGCAAATATTTATAGGTATGAAAATGGCTTTATTCACTCTAAAACTTTAAGTGTAGATGATGAAGTTATTTCTGTTGGAACTTGTAATTTTGATTATAGAAGTTTTTACCTTAATTTTGAAATAAATATAAATATATATAATAAAGAGATTGCAACTGAGTTTAAAAATCAATTCTATAGAGATATTTCTTATTCTCAAAAAATAACTTTAAAAAAATTTAAAAAAAGAGATATCTTTATAAAAGTAAGAGAATCTGTTTTTAGATTGCTCTCACCTTTACTATAAGAATAGGAGAAAAATGAGCGTTTACAATAATTTAACTAATTTTGAAAAAGAATTTATTGAAGATATATATTCTATTTCAATAAAAAAAATTGAAAATATAAATAGTGGTATCCTTAATTCCAATTTTTATATTTTTACAGATAACAAAAAATATGTTCTTAGAATCTTTGAAGAAACTAGAGACTATAAAGAAGATGAACAAGAGCTTATCTTATTAGAAAAATTAAAAAATATTATCCCAGTTTCTACTGCAATTAAAAATAAAAAAGAAGAATATATTTCTGTTTTAAATAATAAAAAATTTTCTCTTTTTGAGTATATTAATGGAGAAAGCATTAAAAAAACGAATCAATTTTTAATAAGGGAAATAGGAAGATATTTGGGAAAATTTCATGGATTTACTGCAAATATAAAAGCAGAAGATTTTAACAGAAGTACTAGAATTAATTTTGACTTTTACTATAAAAAAATTAAAGAAGCTAATATAAACTTTGAAAATAAAAATCTTATTTTAGAAGAAGCTAAAAAAATTGAAAATATAAACTTTTCTGATTTACCATCAGGAATAATTCACTCTGATATTTTTCCAGATAATGTACTTATGGAAAACAATAAAATAAATGCTATTATAGATTTTAACGAAAGTTACTATGCTCCTTTTATTATAGATTTGGCAATAGTTATAAATTTTTGGATTAAAATATTTGCATTTGATAAATTTGAAGAATTAGAGTTAATTAGAGATTTCTTTAATAATTACTCTCAATTTAGAAAAATCACTAAAGAAGAATTAAAAAATATGGATTTAGCTTGTAAAAAAGTAGCTTTAACTTTTGTTCTTTTAAGAGCATATAAAGAAAAAGTAGAAAAATCTTACGATACTGCCGTAAATATTGAAAAAAAATCCTATTTAGATTTGATAAAATTAATATAAAAATATTACTACAAATTTTAATTTGTTGATTTAAAAATAGTTCGTTATAACCAGATTTCTTAACGATTAAAAATCAAGAGTTCGCTACAAATTTGGCAAAACTCGCTAACTTGCTAACAAGTTAGCTCAGACACGCCAAGATTTGTTCGGCTCACTCTATTTGATTTTTAATCTAAAATCTGGAAAAATAACTCACTTATTTTTAAATTATCCAAAAGATAGCCCCGATGTCCGTATTAGTTCGAAGAGCCTGTGTTTATTGAGCTCGTAGAACTCATACGGCTATCAGGAGCTATAATAATGAAGTATTTCAAACATATCATTATATTTTTTTGTAAATTTCTATATATTTCTTTGCTGACTTATTCCAAGAATTATCTTTTTTCTTGGCATTTTTTATAATTTTTTGCCATTTTTCAGGCTTATGATAAATTTCAATAGCATATTTCAAACTGTTTAACATATCAGCTGAATTTAGCTGTTTAAATCCAAATCCATCTCCCTCTTCTGTATATTCATTGTAAGGTATAACAGTATCTTTCAACCCTCCAGTTTCTCTTACAAGTGGAATAGACCCATATCTCATTGCTAACATTTGAGATAAACCACAAGGTTCAAACACTGATGGCATTAAAAAGATATCAGAACCTGCATAAACATCAATAGATAGTTCTTGATTAAAACCTATATATGAGCAAACTCTTCCTGGATAAGCATGTTCTTTTTCTCTAAAGAAATTTTCATAATGTTTTTCTCCACTTCCAAGTAGAACAAATTGAACTCCCAAACTTAAAATTTCATCGAATCTTTCAACTATGAAATCTATTCCCTTTTGTCTATCAAGTCTTGAAATTATTGAAATAATAGGTGTATTTTCTTCTAAATTTAAACCTAATTTTTCTTGTAATTCGTGTTTTAAAGTTTTATGACTTTTTTTTGTCAAAGGATAAGATTCTTTATCTATTCCATTAACTACACCTTGCAATTTATAACTATATTTCTCAAATAATCCATGAATACCTTCTCCATATTCAACTGTTTTAATTTCATTTGCATAGCTTTCACTAACTGTGGTAATATAATTCGAATATACAACCCCAGCTTTTAAAAACGAAATCATATCATAATATTTTATTCCATCATCGTGAAAATAATTATCTCTATTTATTTCTAATAATTTTTCTATTACATCATTATAGAAAAGACCTTGAAATCTTAAATTATGAATAGTAAATATAGTTTTTATATCAAAAATATTTCTTTCTTTTAAATATATTGGAACTAGACCTGTTTGCCAATCATTACAATGGATTATATCTGGTTTAAACCCTGTTATATCCATAGTTTCAACTATAGCTTTTGCAAAAAATAAAAATCTTTCACAATCATCATATTCACCATAAATATTATCTCTTTTAAAATATCTCTCATTATCTACTAAATAATAGATATTTCCTCCATATTCTATTTCTTCTATTCCAACATATTCATTGTGATGTGCAACCCAAATTTCTTTATGACCTAAATGTTTTGCATTTTCAAAATATTTATTTTGAATTTTACTATACTTAGGCAAAATAATTCTTACATCTATTTTTTCATTTTTTAATGCTTTTGGTAATGAATAAGCTACATCTCCTAAACCACCAGTTTTTATTAAAGGATATGCTTCACTTGCTGCAAATAGAATTTTCATTTTTCCCTCCTATAATTTCTAAGTTTATTTATCACATACAAAATATGCAACTTTATAAGTTAGTTTTTTATCTTTAAAACTTCTAATTTTAGAAACAGAATTAACTTTTTGAAAGCCTGTTACTCCAGTATACTTCAGATGTTTTAATAAAGACATAGGACTATCAAATTCAAGAATCATTTCTTCATCATAAAAATTAACATTTGAGAAATATTTTTTTAAAACATCTTTTATAAAATTAACATCATGGTAATCTAAAGAAATTCCAAAATGATTTTTTATCTCTGCTAAATTTCCAGTAATATATATAGAAAAACAAAAATTATTACTCGAATTAGCTATTTTTTTTACTAACTTTTCAAAATCTTTTATCCATTGTAACACAGAACTTGAAACTATTAAATCCACTCTTGGTATTTTTATTTCTTCTATATCACCACAAATGAAATCATTGTAACTATAATTTTCAAAAAATTCTTTAGTATTAAATATATCATTCAAAAAAATCTTACTTTCTTTAAATAATTCCATATATTTTTTTGTAAAAATTCCTGTTCCACAACCTATTTCAAATATAGTTTCAATCTTTTTATTCTCTATTCCTGAGTTTTTTATAAAATTTGATAAATTCTCAGCTACTTTTTTTTGTACTATTGAGTAATTATCATAAACATTGTAATATTTATCAAATTTCATTTTTTTCACCATCCACAATATCACTAATATCTTTAAAATAAGAAAAAGGATAATGTCCACATTCTATATTTTTATAATTTATATTTTTTTCTTTACAAAATTTTTCTAATTTTAAAGCTGGAATTATTCTATCTTTTACTCCAATAAAATAAAAATCAATAAAATTTTCTTCTAATTCAACATAATTTTTTTTAAAATATTCCAATTCATATTTTATACTTTGAAATTCTTTTTGACTTTTATTAAAAGTTTTGTCTATATCCATATTTATCAAAAATTTTTCTAAATTTTCTTCTGACAATGTATTTAACGTCATATTAAACATTTTTTCATTTATGCCATATTTACCAATAATTAATGGCAGTCCATTTATTGCTATAGACTTTTTATATTTTAAATCTCTATTTGATGATAAAAATTTATTCAAATAATAAACTCCAAAAGACCAAGAAACTAATATATCATCTGTGTTTATTTGACTTTTATCAATTGTATAAGGAAAATTTATTTCAATAATTTCATATCCCTCTATGTTTTTTAATGGTTTTAAAATATTTTTATCCATACCCCAACCATTAAAGAAAAATATCTTACTCATTTATAACACCTATTTTCATCATTTCATCAGCTAAAATCACAAAAAACTTATCTAAATCTTCTTTTTCCATATCTGCCGTTAAACTAATTCTTAATCTAGCTGTATTTTTAGGAACTGTTGGTTCTTTTATAGAATAAGCTAAATATCCTTTTTCTTTCAATTTTTCAGAAAGATTTATAGTTTTCAAATTATCCCCTATAATTACACTTATTATATGAGTATCAGAAACCGTTTTTATTTTTAATTCTTTCATTTTTTTTAGGGAATAACTAACTAATTCATCTAATTTCTGAATTCTATCAGAAAAATCTAACATTTTATTTAATATAAACAAATTCCAACTATGATTTACTGGTGGTAAAGCTGTTGAGTAAATAAACTTTCTATTTTTATTAATCATATATTTTTTATAAATCTCATCACAAATAATATAAGCTCCCATTGAAGCTCCTGCTTTACCTAAAGGTATCACTAGAAAATCTACTTCATTTACTAATTTTTCATTGTAAACTATTCCATAGCCTTTCACTCCATAAGAATGTGCTTCATCTACCATCAATAAAAATTTATACTTTTCTTTTAATTTTACAATTTCTTTTATATTAGCACAATCCCCGTCCATACTGTAAATTGTTTCAGTCACTACCAATATATCTTCATATTCTTTTGTATATTTTTCTAGTAACTTTTCTAAAGCAAAGTTATCTAAATGATTGTATCTTAAAATTTTAGCTCCAGAGTTAACACAACCCTCATAAATACTAGCATGATTTAGTCTATCTGTTATAATTAAAGATTTTTTATCAAAAAAAGTTTCTATCAAAGAAGAGTTTGCATCAAAACCAGAATTAAAAACAAGGCATGATTTTTTATATATTTCTTCTACTCTTTTTTCCAAGTTCATAACAGTTTGATAAGAACCATCTATCAATCTTGATGATGATGACGATAGCTTATATTTAGTATAATCCGCTTCCTTATTAGAATAAAATTCTTTCAATAATTCTTTATTGTTAGCTAAACCTAAATAATCGTTTGATGAAAAATTAAAAAGATTCTTGTCATTAGTTTTTATAGTTCTAAATCTATTTTCAGATTTAAATTGTTCTAACTCTTTTAAAATTTCTTCCTTTAACATTTTAATTCCTTTCACAATAAGAATAAAGTATTTAATATTAATTCTTATTAAATAAAGTCTCTTGATAGCCGTATGAGTTCTACAAGCTCAATGAACACAAGCTCTTCGGACTAATATAGACGTCAGAGACTAATTTTCTTTATTTATTTTTATACTTTCCTATATAAAAAAAATTTTAAAATAGCGAACCTATATCAAATAATATTTCGGTTCGCTACATTTTTTTATTCGTTTATATAATTTTCTGGAAACATTATTCTTTCAACACCTTCAATAATAATATGAAGTATCATCATGTGTATTTCTTGTACTCTATCAGATGTTTTTCCTGGGATTATAAATTCATAATCACACATTCCCTTTAATTTTCCACCATCTTTTCCAAGTAAAGATACAGTAGTTAATCCTTGTTGTTTAGCTTGTTCTACTGCTTTAATAACATTTCCTGAGTTTCCACTTGTAGATATTCCTATAAACATATCTCCTTCTTGTCCGTATGCTTCAACCCCTTTGGAAAAAATATAATCAAAGCCATAATCATTTCCAACACAAGTGATGTGAGATGGGTCTGATATAGAGATAGCCGGCAAAGGTCTTCTTTCTTTTCTAAATCTTCCTGTAAATTCTTCTATAAAATGCATTGCATCACAATTACTTCCACCATTTCCACAAATAAGAACTTTTTTCCCTTTTGAGAAAATATCTGCTAATTTTTCTGCAACCCTTTCTGTCTCTTTTCTTTGTTCTTCTTCCTCTATAAATTTCTTTAATAACTCTAATTCTGTTTTGTATGAAGAAATTAAATTCATATTTTACCTCCTCTATCCATACTTATACTTAAATCTTATATTCTTATCTATGAGATTCCATAACAATTTTATGTGATTTCACTAATTCTACAAATTTCTTTATTTGAGATAAATCTTTTTTATCTTTAGTGTAAACTAATTCATATCCATCTTTTACTTCATCAATTTTACTAATTATTTTTAAATTTCCTTTTTTTATATCTTTATAAACAGCATAGTAAGGAAGAATTACATTCCCAATTCCTTCATATACCATTCCTTTAATTACTTCTAAATTTCCTGCTATATCAATTTTAGAAGTAAAAGAAATTCCATATTTATCTTCAATAGTTTCTATAACTTTATTATTATTAGGCACAGCACTTCTAGTTATTAAAGGATCATTTTCTATATCTTCTACATTTGCATATTGTTTTGAACTCACTAAAACATAAGGGCCTTTTTCTATAAAGATAATCTCTAAATTTGTATCGTTTATATGTTCACTGTCAATTATAATAACATCTAATTCACCTTCTTTTAAAAGTTTTAAAAGATGATTTTTATTTGAAATTATTATGCTATATTCTATTTCTTGATGGGTCATTGAAAATTCTTTCATTAAACTAGGTAATAATGGTTCTGCAATTATTGAAGAAGCTCCTATAGAAATCTTAGCTTTATCAACTTCTATGACTCTTGAAATTTCTTTTTCAGCTCTTTTTACTTTTTCAAAAATCTCTTCTGCCATTTTATATAAATTTTCTCCGACATAAGTCAATTTTATTTTTTTTGAACTTCTATCAAATAATTTTACTTTTAATATATCTTCAAACTTTTTTACTTGAATAGATACAGCTGATTGATTAATATATAGCTTTTCAGCTGCTTTTGTGAAACTTTTTGCTTTTGCAACCTCATAAAATATTTCTAAATAATGTAAATCCAAAATTATCACTTCCAAGTCTAAATATAGTATATTAATAATTTTAACATATTTTTTTTATAATTTCTATAAATTTTTAATATTAATTTTATATATAATTTTAAATAAATTTTTCTTGACTTTTATCCATCATAATTATAGAATACATAGTATTTTAATTTATAGGGAAAATATAAAATTAAATAGAAATATTAGTCTCTGACGTCCGTATTAGTTCGAAGAGCCTATATTTATTGAGCTCGTAGAACTCATACAGCTGTCAAGAGACTTTATTTAAAATAATACAATAATTTATATACATTTTACAATATAAAAGGAGGTAGATATATGTCAAAATTAGATCAAAATAAAACACCTTTATTTACTGTTTTGAAAGATGAATATGTTGGAAGAAACATTTTGCCTTTTCATGTTCCAGGACACAAAAGAGGTAAAGGGGTTGATCAAGAATTTTATAACTTTATGGGAGATGGTCCATTTTCAATGGATGTAACAATTTTTAAAATGGTAGATGGTTTACATCATCCAAAAAGTTGTATAAAAGAAGCTCAAGAATTAGTTGCAGATGCCTATGGAGTTAAACATAGTTTTTTTGCTGTCAATGGAACTTCTGGTGCAATCCAAGCTATGATTATGTCTGTTGTTAAAGCTGGAGAAAAAATCTTAGTTCCTAGAAATGTTCATAAATCTGTTTCTGCCGGAATTATATTATCAGGTTCTGAACCAGTTTATATGAACCCTGAAATTGATGAAAATTTAGGAATTGCTTTAGGAGTTAAACCTCAAACAGTAGAGAACATGCTAAAACAAGATCCTGATATAGCTGCTGTACTTATAATTAATCCGACTTATTATGGAGTTGCTACTGATATTAAAAAGATTGCTGATATAGTTCATAGCTATGACATACCTCTTATTGTAGATGAAGCTCATGGACCACATTTGCATTTCCATGAAGATTTACCTGTATCAGCCGTTGATGCTGGAGCTGATATCTGTACTCAAAGTACTCATAAAATACTTGGAGCTATGACTCAAATGTCTCTTATACATGTTAATTCAGATAGAGTTGATGTTGAAAAAGTAAAACAAATTTTAAGCTTATTACACACAACTTCTCCTTCATATCCTTTAATGGCATCTCTTGATTGTGCAAGAAGACAAATTGCTACTCAAGGTAGAGAATTACTTACAAAAACTATTGAACTAGCTAGATATTTTAGAAGAGAAGCTAATAGAATACCTGGAATATATTGTTTTGGAGAAGAACTTATTGGAAAGGACGGTTTCTTTGCTTTTGACCCAACAAAAATTACTATTTCTGCCAAAGAATTAGGACTAAAAGGTGGAGAATTAGAAACTTTACTTGTTGATGATTATAATATTCAAATGGAACTTTCTGATTACTATAACACTTTAGGACTTGTAACTATTGGAGATTCTGAAGAAAGCATTAATAGACTTCTTGATGCACTAAAAGATATTAGCAAAAGATATTTTGGTAAAGGAAAAACTTTAGAAAAGAATTTTATAAAATTACCAGAAACTCCTGAATTAGTACAAATGCCAAGAGAAGCATTTTATAGTGAAAAAAATAAAGTTTTATTCAAAGAAAGTGTGGGAAAAATCTCTGGTGAAATGATAATGGCTTATCCTCCTGGTATCCCAATAATTATTGCAGGGGAAAGAATCACTCAAGAAGTTATTGATCATATTGAAGAATTAAAAGAAGCAGACTTACATATTCAAGGAATGGAAGATCCTGAACTAAAATATATTAATGTTATTGAAGAAGAAGATGCTATTTATTTATATACAGAAAAAATGAAAAACATTTTAATTGGAGTTCAAACAAATCTTGGGGCCAATAAAACTGGTACTGAGTTTGGTCCTGATGAACTTCTTCAATCTTACCCAGATACTTTTGATGAAATGGAATTAATTTCAGTTGAAAGACAAAAAGAAGATTTTAATGATAAAAAATTAAAATTCAAAAATACTATTTTAAATACTTGTGAAAAAATTGCTAAAAGAGTTAACGAAGCTGTTATCGATGGATATAGACCTATACTTATCGGAGGAGACCACTCTATATCTTTAGGAAGTATTGCTGGTGTTTCTCTTGAAAAAGAAATTGGTGTATTATGGGTAAGTGCTCATGGAGATATGAATACTCCTGAAAGTACATTAACTGGAAATATCCATGGAATGCCTCTTGCTTTAGTTCAAGGTCTAGGAGATAGAGAACTTATCAACTGTTTCTATGAAGGAGCTAAAATTGATAGTAGAAATATTGTTATTTTTGGTGCTAGAGAAGTTGAAATAGAAGAAAGAGAAATTATAGAAAAAACTGGAGTAAAAATTGTTTATTATGATGAAATTTTAAGAAAAGGAATAGATAATGTTTTAGATGAAATTAAAGATTATCTAAAAGTTGACAATCTTCATATCAGTATAGATATGAATGTTTTTGACCCTGAAATTGCTCCGGGTGTTAGTATGCCTGTTAGAAACGGTATGACTTACGACGAAATGTTTAAATCATTAAAGTTTGCATTTAAAAATTATTCTGTAACATCTGCTGATATAACAGAATTTAACCCATTAAACGATATTAATGGAAAAACTGCTGAACTTGTTGATGAAATAGTTCAATATATGACTAACCCTGATTATTAAAATTTATAAAATTATAAAGTCTCTTGACAGCCGTGTGAGTTCTATGAACTCAATAAATACATGTTCTTCAAACTAATACGGATGTCAGAGACTATTTTTTTGTTATTTATTTTTAAATTTTAAATATGAATTTTAGGCACATTAGAATTTATCTTATTTACAATATCAACAATTTTTTCTAAATCATTCCTATCTGTAAAAATATTATCAATTGATTTCCCTAAAATATCATTTGAAAGTTTAGGAATTTCACTTTTAGAATAAGCACCATATTTCACTATGTTTTCAATTATTAAATTAATTAATTCAATTTGGTTAGAGTTAAATTTTTCCTTATTTAAAAATTCAGAAAATTCTTTATTAATAGCTTCTCTATCTAAACCAATAAGTGAACGAATAAAGATTCCAAAACCTTCATTTTCTCCATAAAGACTAGATATTTTTTTCAATTTCTGAATTATTTTCGTTCTTTAAAACTTCAAGATTAACTTCCTCATTACTATATAGAAATTGTTTTAGTTCTTTTAAATCTTCATTATCTAGCTCTATATTGTTTCTTAATTTCTTTATAGAAAGCAGTTCCTTATTTTTATCTAAGTATTTTTGAAATTTCGCTTTAGAGTTAATCAGAAAGTTTTATTTTTTGGAATTACAAAATTTTCTATTGGATATTGAATAAAAAAAGAAAATAGAGATACCCAAGCAAATTGTAATACTCCTAGAGCTGTTGGGTTATTATTTTTTACGATTCTTTCAGTCAATATTATATGAAATGTAAAAAGAGAAGTACAAATTAGACAAAGGATATCTCCAATATGAAATTTTAAATTTTTATCTAATGTTAATAGTATAATTCCAATAAGTGAAATAATAAGAACAATAAAAATACTTTTCTTAGGTCTTTCTTTATTAAGAAACCAAGAAAAAAAAGGGATAAGAATAACTGATAAACTTATTAAAAAGCTTGCATTGGTTGCAGTAGTATATTTTACTCCAATAGTCATTGTAACAAAAATTAGAAACAATAATGCTCCCAAAAAAAGAGAATAAAAAAATACTTTTCTTTTTATTGGAAATATCTTTTTATATAAAAAGACTAATGAAACTACGAATGCTATTAAAAATCTAAAACTTATTATATGAAATTCTTTTGTATAATTTAAACATATTTTAGTTAATACATAAGTCATTCCAAAAAAGATAGTGACAACAAACATGTAAATATTATATTTATAATTTTCTTGCATTCTCACACCTCTTTAAAATTTTTTATATTTGACATACATCTATCCATTCAATGTAATTTGAAGCTTTTTCAAGTTCTTCTAAAGTAAGTTCAATAGCACTGTTTGGAGTTCCACAAGCTGGTAGCATAGTTTCAAATCTTTTCATTGATTCATCAAGATAAACTTTAACATTATCCTTAATACCAAAAGGACAAACCCCACCAATAGGATGACCTATTAACTTTTCAACATCACTACCTGCTATCATTTTAGCCTTAGTTTTAAATTTAGCTTTAAACTTTTGATTATTAATTTTTGCATCTCCTGCAACAACTATAATAGTCGGAACATCATTTATTATAAACGATAAAGATTTAGCTATTCTAGCAGGTTCACATGAATTAACTTTGGCTGCTTCTTCAACTGTTGCCGTAGACTCTGTAAATTCTCTTATTTTGCTATCTAAACCATATTTTTCTAAATGTTTTCTAACTGCTTCTATTGACATTTTTATTCCTCCTAAGTCATACTATAATATATTTTCATCAAGTAGAAAATCTACTAATCTTATGATTTTAATTCCATCATGTACTCCTAGATAGCTTTCATCATTAGTGATTATTATTTTTTCAAAGTTATCTTGAATTTTATAGAATGGAGCTAACTCTCTTTCTCTTGTGCTAGAGCTAGCAATATTTTCAGTTACTTGTATGTAGATTTTTGTATTTGCATTTGTAGCAATGAAATCTATTTCATTATCTCCAATTTTACCTATTGCCACATCATATCCACGACGTAATAATTCAAAATATACTATATTTTCAATAATATGTCCTATGTCTCTATTTCTAAATCCTAATAGATAATTTCTTAGTCCAATGTCTACTATATAATATTTTCCTAAAGTTTTTAAAAATTCTTTACCTTTGATGTCAAATCTTTTTATTTCATAAAAAACATATGCTTCAAGAAGAGTTGCCACATAAGACTGTACCGTTTGAACAGCAGGTTTAGTTTCAATTAATTTTTCATTTAACAAAACATTAGAAATGGAATTAATAGAAGTATTATTTCCAATGTTATCTGCTAAAAACATTATAATTTTTCTTAGTAGACTTGAATCAGTTACCTGTCTTCTATCTTTTTGTTTTTCACGCTCTAAGATATCTCTTATTACTACACTTGAATAAATTCCATCAAGAATAGTTAGAGCCTTATCTATTTCTAAAGGAAGTTCTGTAAGACTAGGCATACCACCAAAAGTGATATAAGCATCAAAAAGTTCTTTTATTTCATATACTTCACCATTTTCATTTTCAACTTTTCTACTTATCCCTCCAGTTAGACTTTTCTTTTCAATAATTTTATATCCATGAAAGTCAATAAATTCAATAAAAGATAAAGGATAAACTTTAATCTCAATACTTCTTCCTGCTAAGTAAGTTGCATACTCACTTGATAGTAAAAAAGCATTAGAACCAGTTATATAGATATCACATTCAAAATCAACTCTAAATGAATTTATAGCATCTTGCCATTCTGGAATTTTTTGAATTTCATCAAAAAACAAACAAGCTTTTTTATCTTTAGGTAAATTACTTTTAACATAATTATATAGATCTTCAACAGTCATTCTTTTGAACTCCATTGATTCAAAATTTATTTGTATAATTTGATTTTTTTCTATACCATTATCTAAAAGATGTTTTATCATTAATTTTATTAGACTTGATTTTCCACAACGGCGAATACCAGTGATAATTTTAATAAAATCAGTATCTTTGAATTCAATTAGTTTTTCTAAGTAGTGACTACGATTTTTTAATTCACTTTCTTTTTTTAACATGAATTTCACCTCTATACAAAGTATAACATAAAATTCAATATTTTAAAAGTTTTTAGTATTGATACTAAAAAAATAAAATTTTAAAAAGTTTTTAGTATTAATATTAAATTTTTATAAAAAATGATATATTATTGATTATATATTTCATTTACTTTAATTAAAAGAAGTTTATAATAGTTATCTTACACTTTATTTTTATTAATAACTAAATTATAAACTTCTTAATTTTTTATAAATTCTTATTATAGAATTGAGTTAATCTTTCACTTATTTGTTTTACATATTCTGGTTTCCAATATGTTTGAATATGAGTTGCACCTTTTACTAAAAATAATTCTTTATTATTTGTTCCAGTTGCATTTTTAAAAACTTCTTCTGTCATATATAAACTATCAGCTTTATCACCAGCTATCATTAATAATGGCTGATTTATTAAATCTACATTAGTATTAACATCAAAAGACATTAAATCTAATAAGCTACTAACTGTATTATTAGTTTGAGAATTTGGATGTTTATGAGTTACTCCATAATATTCATAACCTTCTCTATATAGTTCAAATGGTAATGCTGCTATTTCTTCTTTTGTCATTCCATCTGCAAAAGCTGGTGTGTATCTAACTTCTCCACCTGCTGCTTCTTGTGCTCTTGCATCTGAAGCATCTTTTAAACGAGCTTGTATAGTATCCATTTGTGTACGATTATATCCATTACGTCTAACATCACCTGTATTAAACATACTTACAGTCGCTACAGTTTTAAATCTTTTATCTGTTTGTGCTACTTTTATTGAGTAGCCACCTCCACCACAAATTCCTAATAAACCTAATCTATTTTTATCTACACCAGGATATTGAGTTATGAAATCAGCTGCAGCTCTTATATCTTCCATACGATTTGCAGGTTTATCTACATAACGAGGTTTTCCTCCACTTGCTCCTTGATAAGCAGCATCAAAAGCTATTGTAACATATCCTTGTTCTGCTAATTTTTGTGCATATAACCCTGCAACTTGTTCTTTAACTCCACCATTTGGATGTGCTACCACTATTGCTGGAAATTTACCATTTGAAATATAATTTGCAGGTTTGTATACATTAGCTACAATATCTATTCCATTAATCTTATAACTTACTGTTTCTACATTTACTTTTCCTTTTTCATTTTTTGTAATTGCTCCATCATATACAAAGGTAAAAGGATTATTTCTATAATTTACTGTCATTACAATACCTCCTAATATTTTAAAAATTATAGTCAGTTGCTAATAATTTCATTAACTCCTCATCATGTTTATATTTAACTTCTGACTTATCATCAAAAATCATAACTGCTCCATTTTTAGTATTATATGGTAACCACTTTGGTAAGCCTTTCACATTAGGATTTCCTATTCTTGCAAAATTTATCCAAGCTTGACTTACTTTATCTGCTAATTTATAAGCTTCTTTTTCTCTACCTTTTATAAGTCCTTCAATCTTATCTATATTATTAAATACAAATGGAATTTCTGCTGTGTGGAAAGACATTGCCATACCCTCAACCATAAGTTAGTCACTTTTCATATCTTACACTTTGCTTTTCCCAAAATTTTATAGCACTATCTATCCAATTTTCTGCTGAAGTTCCAATGCCTAATCCAAAGCCATGCTCTACATTTTTATATTTATGAAATTCTACTTTTAAGCCTGCTTTTTTCATTTCATTAAATCTATTTTCAACAACTCTTGGATTAGCAATTCTATCTCTGTCGCCAACTGCCATAAATGTAGGAGGATCATTTAGTGTAAAACTAGCTAATCCTGTGTAAAGCATAACTATTGTATTGGGTTTAGTATAATTTTTTTCTCCAAAAGGAACTAAACCTCTTGAGCCAATTGCTGCAACCATCCTAGCTCCTGCTGAACTTCCCCATAAAGAGTAATTATTTATATTAACTTCAAATAAATCTTTATTTTCAATTATATATGATATTGCTCTTGCTAGGTCCTGAGTTGCCCTATAACCATCTTCAACTCTATATTGTAAAACAAAAGCATTATAACCTCTTTTATTTAATTCTATTGCATAAGGAAAACCCTCATGTATAGAACCAACATAGGAAAAGCCTCCACCCGCATTGATTATAGCAAAAGGTGCATTTTTATTTCCTTTAAAGAAAAATATTCCTGTATTTGCTTTGCTCTTATCTTCTTTTATTTCTTTATCGGTATAAATTTTATAGAATATCTCTTCACCCTTTTCACTTCTATCAATTATATAATTAATACTCTTCAAAGTTGTATCAGTATTTATATTATTATGATATGGTAATAAATAAGCTATATCTTTTAATTTTGAGTTTGGATTGTAACCATTTTCAAGAGGTAAAATAAATTTTGAAAACTCTTTTATACTTGGATAAGTTAAAAGGTCTTTTATTGTACTATCTTTATTTAAGTATTCTTTGTTTAACATTTTTTCTCCAACACTTGCTTCTATACTTTTTATATAGAAAAAGTTAATAATAATTAAAATTAATATACTCAGCCTTCTTATAATATTTTAGAAATTATAGTCAGGTGCTAATAATTTCATTAACTCCTCATCATGTTTATATTTAACTTCTGACTTATCATCAAAAATCATAACTGCTCCGTTTTTAGTATTATATGGTAACCATTTTGGTAAGCCTTTCACATTAGGATTTCCTGTTCTTGCAAAATTTATCCAAGCTTGACTTACTTTATCTGCTAATTTATAAGCTTCTTTTTCTCTACCTTTTATAAGTCCTTCAATCTTATCTATATTATTAAATACAAATGGAATTTCTGCTGTGTGGAAAGACATTGCCATACCCTCAACCATTGGATTATCCCAAGCAAAAATATAACTATATACAGGAGCTCCATTTTGCTCTGCTTTCAATCTAGTTGTTTTAAATGTTTGTTTTCTTAATAAGCTTTCAACATAAAGTGCATCTGTTTCTTTTCTATTAGGGTAAGCCTTTTTAAATTCTTTTGCTATTGCTTCTGCTCTATCACCATATTTTTCTTCCATTTTTTTTCTTAATTCTGTATTAGTCATCTTATTTTTATTTTCAACTTTATTATTTGATAGTACAAATGGCATTGTTTCCCATTCAGTTAAGTTAGTACCTATCAATAAAGGAATATCTCTTGATTGTTCTGAATATTTTTCTCCAACAGGTTCTACAGGAATATAGCTATCCAATTTAGGTGCCCAGCCAAGTCCTGGTTGTCCTGTTAAAACATTTTTATAACCTTGTTCTTCAGCAGTTTTTGATAATGCTTTATTTGTTGCTTCCATAAGTTTTTCATAAGGTATTTTTTGAATTTCATCAATATTTGAAGCATTTAATCCTAAATTTTCTAAAGTTAATTCTGCAACTCTTCTAGTAGCTTTTTCTGGTAAAAGTGTCATTCCCATTTTTTCTACTGCTCCACTTTCAGATATAGCTTTGTGGAATAAACCTTTTGCAGCTGGTGTTGCCATAAGAGTTAAAACTTTTGCTCCTCCTCCTGACTCTCCAAATATAGTTACATTATTAGGATCTCCTCCAAATTCTTCTATGTTATCTCTTATCCATTCAAGAGAAGCAACTAAATCCATAATTCCAGCATTGGCAGAATTTTTATATTTTTCTCCATAAGCTGATAAATCTAAGAAACCTAGTGAATTTAATCTATGATTTACAGAAACTACTACTACATCTCCTTTTTTACTTAAATTTTTTCCATCAAAAATATAATTTTCAGCAGATGAACCGCTACTAAAACCACCTCCATGTAACCATACCATTACTGGTCTTTTCTTTCCATCTTTTATACCAGGAGTCCATATATTTAAGTTATGAGAATTTTCACTCATCTCTAATTTAGGTCCTGTAAACCAACCTCCACTTGAAACCATACTCTCACCTTGTGAAAAATATGTTCCAAAAGTTACAGTTTGTTTAATACCATTCCATTTTTCTACTTTTTTAGGTGCCATAAATCTTTCGGCTCTTGCATAAGGTACACCTAAGTAAGTATATATTTCATCTTGAATAAATCCTTGTATTTTTCCACTTTCTGTTGTAGCTATTGTATTAGTATTTTGATTTACAGTATTTTCAATTTTTTTAACTACATTTTTATTTTCATTTGTTTCAGAAAATAATAAATTTCCAGTTCCAATTTGTAATAAAAATAAAGCTACTAATAACATTTTTTTCATTTTTCAACAACTCCTTTTAATCTATTATTCAATTTATTATTTTATGTTAAAATTTTTAAGCCAACTTAAAACTTCTCTTTCACTATAACTACTTGAAAATCTTTTACCTAAAAGCCATCTACCAGTACCTGCTAATTTTTCTAATCTTTTACTACTTTCTCCTGATCCTGTTGATATTGACGTAGCAAATGCTATTACTCTCTTTCCTGTAAAATCATTTTTTTCAACAAACTCATCTACCACCCAAGCGGCTTCACTCCACCAGATAGGATAACCTATAAAAACAGTATCATAAGTATCAAAATTCTTTATCTTAGCATTTTTTAATTCAACATGTACTTTATCAAGATTTTCGTGTTCTTTTACTACTCTACTATTTTTATCTCTCCAATTTAAATCTGCTTCTGTATAAGGAATTTTAGGTTCTAATTTAACTAAATCACCATTAGTTTCTTTTGCTATAATTTTAGCAACTCCTTCTGTTGTTCCTGTATCTGAATAATATACTACCAATGTCTTTTTATTATTTGTTGCAAAAGCATTATTTCCAGATATTCCAAATCCTAATAAAATTGCTATACTTAATATTAATTTTTTCATCATAATTATTCCTCCTTATAAAATTATTTTATTTTTTTCTTAACTCAGTATAACAAGAATATTAGTTTAACAGAAGTCTGTATTAGTTAGTAAGTATAAACTTTTAGTTCATACAAAAAAAGAATTTATTTCTCAATAGATTCTTTTTATTTTTTTATTATTTTTGTAATTGCATTTAAAAAATTCTCTACATTTTTACTTGGATTAGGTGAATGTAAAATTCCATATGGAGTTTTAAAATTCCAATTAACTTCAACATTTTTTAATAATGGATGTATTACAAATTGTTTATTCATACCTATTAAAATACTATTAGTGTTCTCAGCTTGATTGAATACATCTAAATTGAAAAAATCAAAATCTACAATATTAATTTGAGAATGATTTTTTTCAATTTCATCTCTCAAATTATCCATAACTAAAAAGTTTCCCCTATTTAATAACATTATATTTTCTCCATAAAAATCTTCTATATTTAGAATATTCTTATTTATTAATTTATGATTTAAAGGAATAGCACAAGACAATTTTATAGTTTCTAAATAAAATGCAGAACATCCTGCTTTTTTCAACATTTTATTATCATATATTCCTGCAACTATATCTATTTTTTCTCCAAAATTCCCTAAAATCTCTTTTGCATTTTCAGGAGTATTTTCAAAAGGAATTAATTGCAGTTTTAAATTTTCTTCTTTAATTTTAAGGTTTGCCCATAAATCTATTATAGAAGTTTCAGGTGTCATTGGTGAAGTCCCAACTCTTATAGTATTTTGTATTTTTTTTTGTATGTTTTGAGCCTTTTCAATAGCAATTTTTGAAAATTTAATAATCTGTTTAGAATCTTTATAAAAAGATTTACCAGCTTCAGTAAGTTTTAATCCTCTATGTGTTCTTATAAAAAGTTTTATTCCTATTCTGTCTTCAAGAATATTTATTTGTTTTATAATTGCAGTTGGGCTGATATATAGGATTTCTGCTGCCCTTGTAAAACTTCCACTATCAGCAACTTTTAAAAAAGTATTAAGTTGTAAATTATACATTTTATTTCACTGATCCTTTTTCTAATCATAAAATAATTACTTTATTTTATTATAAATAAAATATAATGTTAAGAGTATTATTAAAATTTTTAACATTAAAAAGAAAGAAAATTGATATCTTTTTAAAGATAAAAGTTCTCTTACTAAAGTTTTAAAGTAACTTAGGTACATTAGAGTTTATTTTATCTATAATGTCAACTATTTTTTGTAAATCATTCCTATCTGTAAAAATATTATCAATTGATTTCCCTAAAATATCATTTGAAAGTTTAGGAATTTCACTTTTAGAGTAAGCTCCATATTTTACTATATTTTCAATTATTAAATTGATCAATTCAATTTGATTAGAGTTGAACTTTTCAGTATTTAAAAATTCAGAAAATTCTTTGTTAATAGCTTCTCTATCTAAACCAACCAAAGAACGAATAAAAATACCAAAACTTTCATTTTTACCATAGAGATTAGATATTTTTTCAATTTCAGAGTTATTTTCATTTTTTAGATTTTTAAGACTAACTTCTTCATTACTATATAGAAGTTGTCTTAGTTCTTTTAAATCTTCTTCATCTAATTCTATATTGTTTCTTAATTTCTTTATAGAAAGAAGTTCTTTATTTTTATCCAAGTATTTTTGAAACTTTTCTTTAGAATTAATATATGCAGAAGCAAAAATATTTATATCTTTTACTTCTGTAGAGATATATGCATCCTCAAAATCTCCTACAACATAATTTAAATGTTTTCCATCAGTATCTAAAAATATTGTTAATGGTTCAATAATATCCTTTAAATTTTTTAATTCTAAAATATCAATATTTTTTAGATAATTTTCCTCTTTTATTATTTTCATAATATAGTTAGCATTCTTTTGAATTTCTTTTATAGTTCCCTTCTTTGCCAAACCTTTTGCAATATCAGAAATCTCCATTTTTTCATTTTCTACTTTTTTATTATCAAATAATTTAAGTTGAATTTTTAAAATGAGATTTTCAAATTTCTTCTCCATCTCAGTTTTTTCTTTAAGAGAGAAAGGCAAAGAGCTTAGATTTTTTATAATTTCATCAACATCTTTTTCTTCTAAATTTTTTAAGACATCAATATTTTTATATTTTTTTACATAAGAAATTTTAGTTCTTACTGAGATATTCTCTTCATTTAAAGAAGCTATTAAATCATATATTTCACTCACTAAATCTTCCCAAAGTTTTTTATAGTTTTCATCCATTTGATATTCTAAATTTTGAAGTTTGTAAATCATTTTAATTTTATTTTCAAAAATTCTGCTAGATAATGATTTTCCTAATTTTGTATTATCTTCATCAAAGCTATCTTTCATTTCAAAATATGAGAAATTTCTACAAAAATCCAAAATTAAAAAATCCTTCTTGTCTTGACCAACTCCATATATATCTTTACACTTTCTTGTACCTCTACCTATCATTTGCCAAAATTTAGCTTTTGATTTAACTTTTTTATAAAAAACTAAATTTAATATTTGGGGAATATCTATCCCTGTATCAAGCATATCTACAGATACAGCTATTTGAGGAAGACTATTAGGATTAACAAATCTTTCTATTAATGTTTGTGCTTTTTCAACTTTTGTTGTTATCTTTTGACAAAATTCTCCATCAAGATTTTTATATAATTTATTAAAAGTTTCTACAATATGCTCAGCATGTTTATCGTTTTTAGCAAATATTATAGTTTTTCCTAATTTATCTCCAGATTCAATTTTATAGCCTTCTTCCATAAGAGTAGTAAGCACTTTACTGGTTGTTCCTTCATTAAAAAACCACGAATTTAAACTATCTCCAGAAATTTCTTCCGGTATATTATCTTCTTCATCAAAAAGACTTTCATATTTTTCTTTTTCTTCTTCTGAAAGTTTACTATAAACTATTCCATTTTCAGGATAATTTAAAGATATTTCTCTAATGTTAGGCAATAATAAAAACTCATCTTTTGCTGCTTCAAATAAATCATAAGAGTCTGTAGGTTCTTTTGAATTCATATCAAAAACTTTAAATGTATTTCTATCTATTTCATTTTTTGGAGTTGCAGTAAGTCCTAAAATTAAGCTATCAAAATATTCAAATAAATCTCCGTATTTTTGATAAATACTTCTATGTGCTTCATCAACGATAATTAAATCAAATGCTCCTACTCCATATTTATTAGTTCCATCCTCTCTACTTTTTTCTGATTCCGTCATCATTGTTTGATAAGTTGAAAATACAATTTTTGCATTATCTCTATCTTTTTCTGATACTAAATCAACAAAAGTATAGTCAGGTAAAGAATTTTTAAAACTATTTAATGCTTGTTTAACAAGAGCTACTCTATCCGCTAAAAATAAAGTTCTTTTAACCATATTTAATTTTGACAAACAGTCTACAACTGAAATAGCGACTCTTGTTTTCCCAGAACCTGTTGCCATAACAAGTAAAGATTTTCTATTCCCTGAAATATAATTTTCTATCGCTTTTTTTACAGCTCTCTCTTGATAATATCTATTTATTATTTTTTCATTTATAGAAATATCATTTGAAGTAATCTTTTTATTCCTTCTAGCTACAATTTTTAAAAGTTCTTCTTTTCTATAAAAACCATATACTCTTCTAGGGATTGAATTTTTATTCTCATATATAAAAATTTCAAAACCATTAGTAACAAATCTTATTGGAAAGAAATTGAATTTTTTCTCTAAGGCTTCTGCATATTCTAAAGCTTGAAATTCTCCTTTTTTTGCATTACATGAAGTTTTTTTAGCTTCTATTATTGCAAGTGGAAAAGTAGAGTCTCCCCATAAAATATAATCTACATTTCCTTTTCCAGAGCCTGTACTTTTTAATCCTTCAACCTCATATTCAACCATATTCCTATCATTTACATTCCAACCTGCTTTCATAAGCAAGAAATCTATAAACAATTTTCTAGTTTCTTTTTCAGAAAAGTTACTATTGTTTATTTTTGTATTACGTTTTTTAATAGGTACTTCCTCTATTTTTTCGATATTATTTTTTACATCATCATCTGTTATCTTAATATCATTTATGTTTTCTTCTTTAAATGATGAATTTATAATATATTTTTCATCAAATTTTATATCATCACTTTTTAGAGTATTTCCATAACAATAAGCTATCCAAATTGTAAAATCAAAAATTCCTTTTAAACAATTTAAAGCAATATCTTTGCTTAAAGATAGGTTTTTATTTGTATCAGTAATTATATTTTTTAACATATGAGCAGCATCATTACCAAATTTTCTAATAAGATTGAGACCTGCTACTTGACTATCATTTTGAAATAAATCTTTAAATTCTCTTTTATTGATAAGTTCATTTAAAGAAAGTCCAGTATATGAAGTCTGAATATTTTCAAATTTATATACTAGGGCAACACAAAATTCAAGTGCCAATCTTGAGTAAATAGCACTTGTCCTAGGCTTGATATAACAATTTTTTTCAGCTTCTAAACACAGTTCATATAAATCTACAAACTCATCTTTTAAAAAATCAAAATTACTCATTAATTTTGTTCCCCCTCTTGATGTTTTAAATAAATTTATTTGAAATTGAAGAAACATTTTAACTTAACAACTTAACCAATATATTTTCTATGTGAAATTTTTACATTATTTTGGCTAACCATTGCATATTGCAAAGTAGTATCTATTTTTTGATGTCCTAATAATTGTTGAACTTGTTCTATAGGCATACCCTTATCTATTGCTTTTGTTGCTAAAGTTCGTCTAAATTTATGTGGGTGTACCTTAGTAATATTTAATTTTTTCCCAAGTTCTCTAAGCATTATTTCAACACCACTAATTTGCAATCTTTTATGTGGCTTTAAAAGAGAAACAAAAAGTGCAGAATTATCATCATCTCTTGTTTTCAAATAATTATGCAGATGAATTTTAGTTCTTGCATCAAAATATACCTTTCTTTCTTTATCTCCCTTTCCAAATACAACACATTCTCTTCCTTCAAAATCAATATCTTCTATATTTAATTTTACCAATTCTCCAACTCTCATTCCTGTTGAAGCTAAAATATCAATAATAGCTAAATCTCTCAAAGATTTACAATTATCTCTCATAATTTCCATTGCTTCATCAGAATAAGTTTCTTTTACTACTGTTCCTGTTTTTACTTTATGTATTCTTCTAACAGGGCTTTTTAAAATATAGTCTTCCTCTTCAAGCCAAGCAAAAAAGCTTGAAAAAATTCTTCTAATATTATCTATTGTTATTTTACTTGCATTTCCTTCTTTTTGATAATTATCTAAATATTCTCTTAAATCATTTGTTGTAATATGTTTAATAGACTTCTCTATTTTTTTAAATAAGTTTTCTATTGTTGCCTTATAGTATTTTAATGATTTTCTTGAACAACCTTCAACATGTTTAGCTGATAAAAAAGCTTCTAAATATTCAATATTTTGCTTTTCATCTATATCAGCACCTTCTTTTTTTACAATTTCTAAATCATATAAATAATGTGCAAGCACCTTATGTAATTTTTCCATTTGACCATTTGTTAATGTTGAAGACATAGCTTGTTTTATGTCTAAAATTAAAGTATCTACCATTTTTATTCCTCCTAAAATATTATACTTTAATTTTATCATATTCATATTTGTAAATTTGATGAATTTTTAAATCCTAAAATTCTCTTTTTTTCTTCCTCTATCAATGGTTCTACTAAAGATATGAAAGTTTCAATATCTTGATTTCTTAAAATACTCATATATTTTGCTCTATTTTCTACTGTAATAACAAAAGGAGTTAAGTTATTTTCTAACATTAAAGCAAGCATAATTAATCTTCCTGTTCTTCCATTCCCATCAGAAAAAGGATGTATTCTCTCAAATTTTATATGATATTCAAGAATTATTTTTAATTTTTCTCTATCAGAATAAGATTTTTTCAATTGAAAATTCATATTTTCAAACCATTCATTCATTTTATATGGAGTTTCACTTGGACTTGCTGTTTCAAAATTTGCTCCTCTTATATAGTTATAATCAGTTTTAAAATTTCCAGCATTATGATTTAATCTATTCAATAAAATTTTGTTAATTTCTTTTATCATATAAATATCTATTGTATTATTCTGTAATTCAGCTAGTAAAAATTTTAAAGCATCTGAATGTTTTAAAACTTCTAAAAATTCTCTCTTAGACATTGCATTGGGAATAATATCATCTAAAATAATAGTTGCAGTTTCATTTAATGTTAATGTATTTCCTTCAATTGCATTTGAATGATAAGTTATCCTTATATTTAAATCTTCTATATAGTCTTTAAAGAAGTTAGTTAATAAATTAAACACCTTTAACTCCTTTATTTATCGTAGTTTTATAAGGTTTTAAAATAATTGCTGAAATGATAAATTTCAATAAGTAGTGGAGTCTTTTTGAAATATTTTTATGAAAAATTAATTATCAAAATATTTAGATATTAAACTATCATATAAATTTTGAGCTATTTCTATAGATTTTTCAATTTCAAATTTCAATTTTTCAATTTTTTCTACTTTTTCAGCAAATTTATTTTGTAATTCTATTGGAGGTAATATTATAGAAAAATCTTCTAATTCTTTTGCATTAATATTTGCCATTCCAACAATATTTTTAGCTTTATTGTATAATAGTTTTTTCATAAATTCACTATTCATAAAAAATAATAAAAATTTAGAATGAATTAGATTAGAAGGTTTTATTCTTATTAGATAACCAGCAAAAGCCATAGGAATATCTAAATTAAATAAACCTGTCTTTCCTACTAACTCTTTACTGTTAGTTCTATTAAATAATAATTCCCCTTTTTTTAATAAAAATTTTTCTTTTTCACTATCACTAAGTTCTATATATTTTAAATCCTTATAATCCATTTCACCAGAATATGTTATATTATTCATTCTTAAAATAGGAAATTCACCTACTATAGAAGTTGCCTTTTTACTAGTTCCATATTGAGTTTGTACGACTTCTCCTAATTTTTTAATTTCCCAATTTTTATCATTAGTTTTTATATCACCAAACATCATAGTAAATAAAGATTTGTTAAAATTAGATAAAAGATTTATTTTTTTTTCATACATATCTAAAACTTCTTTTAAAGTATCTAGTTTCTTAACAATTTTATTTTGGATTTCTATTGTTGGTAAATCTAAAACAGGATTTATAAGGTTTTCTAATTTTATGTATTTTATTACTCCACCTATTGATACAGAACGCAAGGTTTCTAAATATTTATCTAAAAAATAGTAAATATATTTTATATTAACTTTTAGATTTTCTTTTTTTGTTAAAATATATGTTCGTTGATAGGCATTAAATTTCCCATAAAAATATTTTACATTTAAATTTCCATTCCCAGCAACTAAAACTGCTTCATCATCATAAGCATATGTATCTATTTTAAAAGTTTCTTCTGATGTTGTAAAAAATGGATATTTTCCTTTGTTATTAGCAGCATTAGCATCTAACTTTCCAGTTTTTATATTTACTAGTTCACCTAATTTTACTTTATTCTTCATCTAGCATCACTTTTAATTCTTTCAACTTTTCATCAATAGATTTTGAAAGTTCTTCTAATTTTTCTAAAATAACTTTAGGTTCTTCATATTCAACTTTTTCATAAACAATTTCTTTATATTTATTAATTGATAAATCATAGTCATTATCAACTATTTCTTGTTTAGAAACAAAGAAAGATTTATCAGTTCTTTTTCTATCTTTTTCACTTTCTAAGTTAGTAAATCTTTCTATAATATCTGGAATATCATTTTCTTCAACAGGATTTCTTTTATCATCAAGTGAATATCCATCAGCTGTCATATCATAAAACCAAACATTATCTGTTCCACCATTTCCAGTTTTAGTAAAAATTAAAATACCTGTTGATACCCCAGCATAAGGTTTAAACACTCCACTTGGCATAGAAATAACAGCTTCTAATTGATTATTTTCAATTAATTCTTTTCTTAAATTTTTATGTGCATTTGAAGCTCCAAACAATACTCCATCAGGAACAATAACAGCTCCTCTTCCTCCTATTTTTAAAAGTCTTAAAAATAAAGCAATGAATAATAATTCTGTTTTTTTAGTTTTTACTACTCTTGTTAGTGTATTAGAAAGTAGAGATTCATCAACACTTCCCTTAAATGGTGGATTAGCAAGGATTAATGTATAATCATTTTCTTCACTATAATCTGTTGAAAGTGAATCTATTCTTTTTAATTTAGGTGTTTTCATATCATGAAGTAATAAGTTCATTGCTGAAATACCTAACATTGTTGCATCGGTATCATTTCCATGTATCATAGAAGTTGAAAAATATTTCAAAATCTCTGGAGAAGTTGCTAAAATATCTCTGAAATTTTTCTTTATATATTCTATTGAACTTACTAAGAATCCAGATGTTCCACAAGCAGGGTCGATTATTTTATCATCAACAGTTGGTTTCATAAGTTCAACCATCATATTTATAATATGTTTAGGTGTTCTAAATTGTCCATTTTTACCAGAAGTTGATAATTTAGAAAGTAAATATTCGTATAAATCCCCTTTAGTATCTTTATCTTCAACCATTTGAGGATTATTAAATATTTCTTCAATAGTATCCATTGTATTTTGTAAAACAGCTGGTGTAGGAACTTTAAAAATAGCATTTTCCATATATTGAGAAAACACACTATCTTTATCTTCATCTAATTTTTTTATAAATTCAAAAGCTTCATTTCTAACCTTATCGTATAATTGTTTAGGGTCACCTAATTGTATAAGATTACTCCATCTAATATCTTGATGTTTTTCATCGAAAATAAATTTTTCATCAATATTTCCAAAAATACTTGCAAGTTGTTTTTCTTTTTCTTTTCTTTGTTCTTCTTGATCTAATCTCTTCATAAAAATAAGATAGGTAAGTTGTTCTATTACATCAACAGGGTTTGTTAAACCGCCAACCCAGAAATACTCCCACATTCTATCAACTTTGTTTTTAATTTCGCCAGTAATCATTTATCCCCCTCCATATTATCAATTTTAATAGTTTGACAAATTATTAAAATTTACTTTATTTTTATATAAAATAATAAAGTCTCTGACGTCCGTATTAGTTTGAAGAGCCTGTGTTCATTGAGCTCGTAGAACTCATACGGCTGTCAAGAGACTAATTTTTGCTATTTAATTTTATACTTTCCTAAAATAAAAAGAAACACAATAAACAAATTTAGTAAACTAAAATTTATCTATTGTGTTATATTATAACATAAATTAAAAAATATCTAAAATATTAATATACAAATATTTTTTTATATTTTCATAAAAACTTTTATCTATCTTTATTTTTACAATCACCTTATCTAAAAAAGATTTTTCTACATTATCAACCTCATAATCTTCTAAAACTTTTTCAAATTCAGATAATTTTTCATAAGGCAACTCTAACATAAGATTTATTTTTTCAACAAAATCAACTATCTCACTTTCACTTATAGAAAGTTTAGCTCCTTTTGCATAATTTCTTACCAGTCCTCCAGCTCCTAACTTTATTCCACCAAAATACCTTGTTACAACGACAACCAAATTAGTTACTCCCATATATGTTATTATTTCTCCAATTGGTTTTCCTGCTGTTCCACTAGGCTCTCCATCATCATCAACCTTAAAAAATTCTAAACCATTGTTAGTTATCTTATATGCCGAACAGTTATGAGTTGCATCTTTATGTTTGTTTTTTATATAATTTATAAAATCTTCTGCTTCTTCCTTAGTTTGTACTGGTTTTACATACCCTATAAAGCGAGATTTTTTTTCTTCAAATTCTATGTTTGTTTCATTTTTTATTGTTTTCATTTATTCACCTTTTGATATTTTTTAACTATAATTACAATACTTATTAATATATAAACATATAGCAATTTTGGGTTGGAGTAAGTTAGAGACATATACGGAACATCTGAAAATACTTTTATTAGATACTCCAATATATAATACAAAACTTTTATAAAAGGACTTAAAATAAAGCCTAAATAAAAATTTTCTAAAAATAATGCTATATAATTTAATGAAATATAAAATGTTGCTAAAGGTAGTATTAATAAGTTAGAAAAAATTGATAAGAATGGAATAGTTTCAAAATAATATACTGTAATTGGAGCTAAAAATAATTGTATACTGAGAGTAAAAATGAGATAATCTAATACTTTAAATCTTTTTAAATTTATCTTTCTAGCAATCGGATATATGTAAATAATAGAAATCATTGCTAAGTAAGATAATTGAAATGAAATTGAAAAAATAACTGTTGGATTTATCATAGCAGAAATATAAGCACTAATAAAAAGTGTCTTTTCCATATCCACTTTTTCGTATAATATTTTTCCAAAAATATAAATAATAACCATTATATATGCCCTAGTAAACGATGGACTTTCCTTTACTGAAAAATAGTATATCGTTGTTGTTATCAATAAAACTATTTCTATTATTTTTTTATTATTAAAAAATTTTTTAAAGAAAAAATAAAATATACTCACAACTAAGCCAATATGTAAACCAGACATAGCAAACATATGAGAAAGTCCAATATATCTTATTTTTTCCTGTAAATCTTTTTTTATTCGAGTGTTATCTCCCAATAAAATTGCCCTATTCATATTTTTTATGGAATAATAATAATTTTTTTCTAGTCTTTCAAAAACATTTGATAAATACTTTTCAAAAAAATTTCCTTCTATTTTTTGTGATTTTATTTCTTCTAAATTCAAAAAACTTAAATCGTTATAATATTTTATAGATTGAATCTGATAATATCCTAAATAATGACCATTTTCTTTTAAATTTATTCTGGCATAATATTTTTTTAAAGGATACTTCCCATTAATTTTTAAAATTTTAGCTTTTCCATCTTCTACATTCAATTCTATTTTATAAACTTCTTTCTGAAAAATTTCTGTTATTCTAATTGCTGTAGAAAATCTAAGCATAAAAGCAATAGATAAAAACATAATTATAAATAACTTTTTCATAATCAGTCTCCTGTTTTATTTTTTTTCTTCATATTTATAATAAAAAATAAAAGAAATCACAAAGAAAAATACAGAGCTCAAAGCAGATAAATAAATTCCACTTTTTTCAACTTTTGAAACTCCACTAGTTATTGCAGATAGAATGTTAACATCATTTCCCATAACTAATATTATAGGTAAACTTACTATTGAAATCAAAAATGACATCTTCATAAAGAAACCTTGTATTCCAAAAGATATACCTTCTATTCTAGCTCCACTTTCTTCACTTATTTGACTACTTATTTCACTAAGCATAGCAGGTGGAAATATAAAAGCTGCTCCAGCTAAAGGTATTCCCATCAGACCAAATAAAACAAATCCAAAACTTTCTGGAATAATTTTTCCTAAAAAATATAATAAAAATGTTACAACTATAAGCATAGCTAAGCAATACAACATAATTTTTCTGTATCCATATTTTTTAGATAATTTATTTGTTGGATAAAAACAAAGTGCTGACATTCCAAATAGTATTGCAGATGCAAGTGTTATTGCTTGTTTCCCATAACCCATAATATCTTCAACATAATAATTCATAATTGCTCTTAAATTATTAAATCCTATAAAGAAAAATAACATTCCAAATAAATATAAAATAAAATTTCTATTTTTTAAAATAATTCCTATTGTATCTTTAAAGCTGACATTTGAAACTTCTCCCGTTGAGTAATCTCTCTCTTTAACAGTAAAAACAGTTATAGCAAGTCCTATAAAAACTATTACACAAAGAGCTAAAATCATTCCCCTTATTCCAAATTGAACATCATTACCACCAATAGCTTTGATTAACATTCCTGGAAGTATTATAGCTATTGCTGTATATGACAATCTAAATACAGACTGCCAAGTTGATAAATTTAATCTATCCTCAGCTGTTCTTCCTATTTCTGGAATCAATGCATTATATGGTGCTCCAACAATAGTATAAAATGTAAAGAACAAAGATCCAACTATCATCAAATAATAAAAACTTGCTGTATCATTACCTCTTGGTGGATAAAAGAATGCTATTGTTGACAATATTAAGGGAATTGTCCCTACAGCAACAAAAGGAATTCTTCTTCCATACTTGCTATTAAACTTATCAGAAAGAAAACCAACCAAAGGATCTGTTATCATATCTACAAATCTAGAAATAGCTAAAGCTAATGAAATAAAAATTGGTGCCATTACTGGCTTTAATCCTGAACTTTCCGGTGGTAAATAAAAATACAGTATCCACTGTGCAAAAATTTGATCTACTATGGCATAGCTCACTCCTAAAGCATATAGAATTTGTATTTTTGTTGTAAGTTTTTTCATAATCACTCCTTGTCAATAATTATCGGATAAGAAATAGATTTATAACTACTTTTTATCTGATAAATATTAGAACACATTTCATTGTACTCAAATAATTTTAATTCTTCATCACTTAAAATTTCTTTTATATTTCTATTTGATGTAAGAATTTTATTATTTTTATAGACATCTTTTTTCTTTAAATAGTTTAAATATTCTTGTCCTTTTTGAGAAAATCCTAAAATTTTTACAAAAGGAATATCTTTTTTTACTCTCTCAGTTATATTTTTATCTAATTTTAATAAAATATGAATTAAAATTCTTTGTAATCTTGATACAGTTAATCTCTTTGTAAGAACTTTATTAAAAAATTCATCGAAAGACAAATTTTCTAAACAACACTTATAAATTCTATTTTCTAAACCAACTTCCATATCTTGAATATCCTTTAGAGAATCAAAATCTGTTAGAATTTTATATTTTATAATATCATAAAATTTTTTTAAATCTAAAATTTTTTCTATATTTTCTTTTAAAACTTCAAAAGAATATATAGGCATAAGCTTTTTTAAATTCTCTAATTCTTCTTTTATTTCTATATTGTTATCTTCTGAAAAAAATGAAAATAATGTCTTTCTAATATAAGAAGCACTTGCTAAATTATCTATTTCTCCATCATAATAACCAACTTTTTCTCTTTTTATTGTATATGGAACTATTTTAGAATTAAAAAAGTCTAACGACCTTAGATACTCAAGACCTAAAATGTCGTTGGACTTTAAATTCAAGTTATTAATTGCATTTGAAAAAGCATTTGGGTATGATAATCCTTCCTTCAAAAATGATTTTATTTTTTCTTGAAACTCCTTACTATCAGTTTCATATTTTATAGCCATTAATTTTTGAATATCATTATTTTCTGAACCAAATACTAATTTATTACAAAAAAGTTTATCTAGAGTTCCAATAGCTCCTCTTGCAAAGAGCTCAGCACTCTGAGTTGAATAAAAAACTGGTAACTCTACTACAATATCTAGTCCTTGAGATAAAGCTATTTTTGTTTTCTCAATTTTATTAATCAAAGATGGCTCTCCTCTTTGAACAAAATCTCCACTCATAACTGCAATTTTTATATTATTTTGAAAAAGTTTGTTAATCTCGTTAATATGATGTAGATGCCCATTATGAAAAGGATTATATTCAACCACTAAGCCAACTACATTTTCAAACATATTAACTCCTTGTTATTTCTTTAATTCTTTATATATTCTAATAGCTCCTTGAATATATGCTTTTTGTGATGTATAGTCATTAGGATATTCTGTTCTTGCATACTCTTGGATTTTTTCTAACTCTTTTTGAGCTATTCCAGATTCAGAAACTATATTTTCTATTTCTTCTTTATTCTTCTTATTTTCGTTTTCAATTTTTTGTTGAACTGCAAGTTGTTCTTCTTTTATTCTGGTAACTAAATTTTGATAATCTGCAATTTCATCATTAACTCTAGATAATTGTTTAGGATAGTTTGCTCCATACATAGAAGTTAATCTTTTTACAATTACCTCTTTATCTGTATTAGGTATCCCAGATTTATCTAATCTTTCCATCATCTCAAAATAAGAATCTTTATACCAATCATAGTTGTCTCTTCTATCTGAACCTGAATAAGTAGAAACAGCTCCACGAATAGCTCTGTCAACATTATCTGGTAGATTTTTTGTTTCCGAATAAGTTAAGCTCCCTATAACTAAGAAAGTTGTCAATAATAACTTTTTCATTTTTATACCTCTCTTTAAATTAGAATAATTCAGGTGCTTTTAAAACTTTTAAATCTTTATCTATTTCAAAAACTAATGGTTTTCCAGTAGTTAAATTTAAGTTTAGTATTTCATCATCAGATATATTTAATAAATATTTTATTAATGCTCTCAAACTATTTCCATGAGCAGCAACTATAACATTCTTTCCAGCTTCTAAACTTTTAGAAATATCTGAATGCCAATAAGGTAATACTCTTGCTATAGTGTCTTTTAAACTTTCTCCCATAGGAATTTCTGCATCAGGTACATCTGCATATCTTCTATCTGACTTTGGATAATATTCACTGTTTTCATCTATTGCTGGTGGATTAATATCAAAACTTCTTCTCCAAATATGAACTTGTTCATCTCCATATTTTTTTGCAGTTTCAGCTTTATTCAATCCTTGTAAAGCACCGTAGTGTCTTTCATTTAGTCTCCAAGATTTATTTACAGGAATATATAATTCATCCATTTCTTCTAAAACATAGTTTAAAGTTTTTATAGCTCTTTTTAAGTATGAAGTATAAGCTACATCAAAAACTAATCCCATTTCTTTTAAAGCTCTTCCAGCTGCTTTAGCTTCTTCTGTTCCTTTAGGGCTTAAATCTACATCTTTCCACCCTGTAAATCTATTTTCTAAATTCCATTGACTTTCTCCATGACGAATTAAAACTAATTTCATTATTGCCTCCTAAAATTTATTTTTTATTAATTTAAAATATTTTACTATATATACTATAACATTTCAAATATTTTTTAATCATTATTTATTTATGATTTTTTATTTCTCTATTTTGATAAATAATTTTTCTTTTTTTGCACTGTAGCTAAAATCTTATCTATAGAATAAATAGAATCTCCTGACAGCGCTTTTAGTATTTAATTTTATACTTTCCTAAAATAAATAAAGTTGACGTCCGTATTAGTTCGAAGAGCCTGTATTCATTGAGCTCGTAGAACTCATACGGCTGTCAAGAGACTAATTTTAATATTTAAAATTATACTTTCTTATATAATAAAAAATCAATTTATAATGTTGCACTTAATATAAATATATACAAAATAATATCTAATTTATTTAGTTGACTTTATATATTTAAAGTATTATAATAAACTCAATAAGTAAAGTTTTTTTGAAACTTATTTTTAATTCAATTTTACTGTTTGCTTTTAACACAATTATTTGTAATTTTTTAACTATATTTAAGGAGGTTTTTATATGTTATTTAAGACGACTGAAGAACATGAAACACTTCGTATGCAAGTTAGAGAATTTGTTGAAACAGAAATTAAACCTATTGCAGCAATACTTGACAAAGAAAACAAATTCCCACACGAAGCGATTAAGAAATTTGGAAAAATGGGATTTATGGGCTTACCTTATCCAAAGGAATACGGTGGAGCAGGAAAAGATATTTTAAGTTATGCTATAGCTGTTGAAGAACTATCTAGAGTTGACGGTGGAACAGGAGTTATTCTATCTGCTCATGTATCATTAGGTTCATATCCTATATATGCTTTTGGTACAGAAGAACAAAAGAAAAAATATCTTACACCATTAGCTAAAGGGGAAAAATTAGGAGCATTCGGTTTAACAGAACCTAATGCTGGTTCAGATGCTGGTGGAACTGAAACAACTGCTGTCAAAGAAGGAGATTACTATATATTAAATGGTGAAAAAATCTTTATAACAAATGCTGATGTTGCAGAAACTTATGTAGTTTTTGCTGTTACTACTCCTGATATTGGAACAAAAGGTATAAGTGCCTTTATTGTTGAAAAAGGTTGGGAAGGATTTACATTTGGAGATCACTATGATAAATTAGGTATCCGTTCATCTTCAACTTGTCAATTATTATTTAATAATGTTAAAGTTCCTAAAGAAAATCTTTTAGGAAAAGAAGGAGAAGGATTTAAAATAGCTATGTCTACTCTTGATGGAGGACGTATAGGTATAGCTGCACAAGCACTAGGAATTGCACAAGGAGCTTTTGAACATGCTCTTGAATATGCAAAAGAAAGAGAACAATTTGGAAAACCAATAGCTTTCCAACAAGCTGTTTCATTTAAACTTGCTGATATGGCAACTAAACTAAGAACAGCTAGATTTTTAATATATAGTGCTGCTGAATTAAAAGAACACCACGAACCTTATGGAATGGAATCTGCTATGGCTAAACAATATGCTTCTGATATAGCTCTTGAAGTAGTTAATGATGCATTACAAATATTTGGAGGTTCTGGATACTTAAAAGGAATGGAAGTAGAAAGAGCATACAGAGATGCAAAAATCACTACTATTTATGAAGGAACAAACGAAATTCAAAGAGTTGTTATAGCAGCTCATTTAATAGGAAAAGCTCCTAAATCAGATGCAGTAGCAGTTGCTAAAAAGAAAAAAGGCCCAGTTACAGGACCTAGAAAGAATATAATTTTTAAAGATGGATCTGCTAAAGATAAAGTTGTTGCACTAGTTGCTGCACTAAAAGCAGATGGCTATGATTTTACTGTTGGTATTCCTCTTGACACTCCAATTGGAAAATCTGAAAGAGTTGTAAGTGCCGGTAAAGGAATTGGAGATAAGAAAAATATGAAGCTAATTGAAAAATTAGCTCAACAAGCAGGTGCTTCAGTTGGCTGCTCTAGACCAGTAGCAGAAACATTACAATATTTGCCACTTGATCGTTATGTAGGAATGTCTGGACAAAAATTTATGGGAAATCTTTATATAGCTTGTGGAATTTCAGGGGCTTTACAACATCTAAAAGGAATTAAAGATGCAACAACAATCGTTGCTATAAACACAAATGCAAATGCACCAATATTCAAAAATGCCGACTATGGAATAGTTGGAGATGTAACAGAAATTTTACCTTTACTTACAAAAGAATTAGATAATGGAGAAGCTAAAAAAGATGCACCTCCTATGAAAAAAATGAAAAGAAATATACCTAAGGTTACATATAACCCTCATGTGTATGTATGTAGTGGTTGTGGTCATGAATATAATCCTGAAATAGGAGATGAAAATTCTGATATCAAACCAGGAACTAGATTTAAAGATTTACCTGAAGATTGGACTTGTCCTGACTGTGGAGATCCAAAATCTGGATATATAGATGCTAAATAGATAAATATAATTGAGGAGGATATCTTATGTATAATGTTAGAAAAATAACTAAAGATCTTTATTGGATTGGAGCAAACGATCGTCGTCTTGCACTTTTTGAAAATATACACCCTATCCCAGAAGGAGTGTCATATAATTCATATATGCTACTAGATGAAAAAACAGTAGTTTTCGATACTGTTGATTGGTCTGTAACAAGACAATATATTGAAAATATAGAATATTTATTAAACGGTAGAGAATTAGACTACTTAGTAGTACATCATATGGAACCTGATCATTGTGGTTCAATTGAAGAGTTAACTCTTCGTTATCCAAATTTAAAAATAATCTCTTCTGAAAAAGGATTTATGTTCATGAGACAATTTGGATATAAAAGCATAAATAGTCATCAATTAATTGAAGTAAAGGAAGGAGATAAATTCAATTTTGGTAAACATGAAATTGTGTTCCTAGAAGCTCCTATGGTTCACTGGCCAGAAGTTTTAGTAAGTTTTGATACAACTAATGGTGCTTTATTCTCAGCTGATGCCTTTGGTTCATTTAAGTCTCTTGATGGAAGATTATTTAATGATGAAGTAAATTGGGATAAAGATTGGTTAGACGAAGGACGTCGTTATCTAACAAATATTGTTGGAAAATATGGACCTCATATACAACTTTTATTAAAAAAAGCAGCTCCCATTGTAGATAAAATTAAATTTATATGTCCTTTACACGGGGTAGTTTGGAGAAACGATTTTGGATATTTAATTGATAAATATGATAAATGGAGTAGATATGAACCTGAAGAAAAAGGGATTGTAGTTGCTTATGCATCAATGTATGGAAATACAGAAAATGCTGTAGAAATTCTAGTATCTAAATTGGCAGAAAAAGGAATTACAAATATAAAAATGTTTGATGTATCTAACACTCATGTTTCTTATTTAATTTCAAATGTTTTTAAATATAGCCATTTAGTTATAGCTTCTCCTACATATAATTTAGGAATTTATCCAGTTATCCATAATTTTGTAATGGATATGAAAGCATTAAATTTACAAAATAGAACAGTTGCAATAGTTGAAAATGGTTCTTGGGCAAGAAAATCTGGAGATTTGTTACAAGAATTCTTTGAAACTGAAATAAAAGAAATGACTGTTTTAAATGAAAAAGTTGGATTAACTTCTGCAGCTAACAATGTTAACCTTGAAGAAATAGATACACTTGTTGATGCTTTGGTTGAATCTTTGAATAAATAATTATAATTTAAAATGCACTCTTATTCTTAAAAAAGAATAAAAGTGCATTTTTTTATTTTATAGGAAAGCATAAAATCAAATAACAAAAATTAGTCTCCAACGTCCGTATTAGTTCGAAGAGCCTGTGTTCATTGAGCTCGTAGAACTCATACGGCTGTCAAGAGACTTTTCTTATTTAATATATTATCTGCTCCATCTATCTAATGGGGATAAATATTGAGGATATGCTAAATACATAGCTTTAGAATTTATATTGTTTAGTTCTAACTTTGTCTTATTTTCTTTTTTAGATAAATTATCTAGTTGCATAACTCTATCAGAAACTTCTACTTGATACCATGTATCTGCATTAAAAAAGTTTGGTCTTTTCATAAAAGATGATAAAAGATTTCTTAATTTTTTAACATCTTTTTCTTTTAAATCATCTTTTTTAGAAAAATTCACAATTTTTTCCCATTCTTCTTTATCAGCAACAACTTCTTTTATATATTTTGAGGGATTATCTAAACGTGAATTTGAAGACATTACCATATATCTTACTAATCCTATCGGATCTTTGATATTTGTTTCTTCTAAGAAAAATTTTCTAGGCATTCTTTTTACATATCCATTCATTATTTCTACAAAATGATCAAAGTCTTCATCTGACATTTGTTCAGCAGGTATTTTTGATAATGCATCTAAGAAATAATACTCTTTTTCAGTCATTCTTCCATGTCTTCTTAAATTTAATATAGGATTTTCTTCTCCATACCAATCTGGTAATTTAGCTTCAGAAACCATAACTTGAGATATAGTTACATCCCAATTGTGAGCAGCTTCTTTAGTTATAGAGTATTTTTGTACTAAATTTTCTTTAGTTTTTGTTGAACTACAAGATGCAAAAGTAAAAACTATTGCTAAAATAAATAATATTTTTTTCATTTTACCCCCCTTATAATCTTCCACAACATTTATCATAAGCTTTTCCACTACCACAAGGACAACTATCTCCTTCATTTACAACTTCATTAACTTCTTCTTCATCTTCGTTGTTTTCTATTTTTTCTTCTTCAGAACTTACCATAACTTTAAACATAAATGATGAAACTTGCTCTTGAATATTTTCTATCATTACTTCAAATATTTCACTTGATATTAATTTATACTCAGTTACAGGGTCTCTTTGTCCATAAGCTCTCAAATAGATACTTTCTCTAAGACCATCTAAAGATTTTAAGTGTTCTCTCCATCTATTATCAACAACTTCGAATAAAATATACTTTTCTAGTTTTCTCATAAAATCTGAACCTATTTGAGCTTCTTTTTCATTGTATCTATTTTCTAAAATAGTATAAATTCTTTCTGCATATTCTTCTTTAGTCATTCTTAGATATGCTTTATCATCTTCTTCTTCATAGTTATAGTAATCTTTTAAATATTCATTTAATCCATTAATATCCCAATCTTCTCTCATTTCTGTAGAGAATCTAGCAAAAACTTTTTCTGTAACATTTCTCTTTAACATTCCTAAAATTCTATCTTTTAAATTAGATATAGCTAAAGCTTCATTTCTACTTTGATATATAGCCGTTCTTTGCTTATTCATAACATCATCAAATTCAAGTAAGTTCTTTCTTATACCAAAGTTTCTAGCTTCTATTTTCTTTTGAGCTTTTTCTATAGCTGAATTTATCATTCCATGAGTTATTGGTTCTCCTTCTGGAAGTTTTAATTTATCCATCCAAACCATTACTCTCTCTGAACCGAATAATCTCATTAAATCATCTTCAAGTGAAAGATAAAATTCTGATTCTCCCGGGTCTCCTTGTCTACCAGATCTTCCTCTTAATTGGTTATCTATTCTTCTTGATTCGTGTCTTTCAGTTCCTAATATGAATAATCCTCCAAGAGCCAATACTTTCTCTTTTTCTTCTTTACATTGCTCTTGATATTTTTCTAATACCTCTGTATAATTTTCAGCATCTCTTGAACCAACTTCTGCTATTGCCATAAACTCAGCATTTCCTCCAAGCATAATATCAGTTCCTCTACCTGCCATATTTGTTGCTATTGTTACAGATTTATATCTTCCAGCTTGAGCAACAATTTCAGCTTCTTTTTCATGATACTTTGCATTTAATACATTATGAGGTATATTCTTTTTCTTTAATAATTCTGATAATTCTTCTGAACTTTTTATAGAAATTGTCCCTACTAATACAGGTTGTCCTTTTTCATATAATTGAACTATTCTGTCAACTATTGCATTTATTTTTTCATTTTTTGTCTTATAAACAAGATCTGCATCATCTTTTCTTTGTACAGGTAAATTTGTTGGTATTACGATAACTTCAAGACCGTAAGTATGCATAAATTCTGTTGCTTCTGTTTCTGCTGTACCTGTCATTCCAGATAATTTTTCATACATTCTAAAATAATTTTGAAGTGTAATTGTTGCTAATGTTTGGTTTTCTCCGGCAATATTTACTCCCTCTTTAGCTTCAATAGCTTGGTGTAAACCATCAGAATATCTTCTACCTTCCATAGCTCTTCCAGTAAATTCATCAATTATTACAACTTCTCCATTTTCTCTTACTAAATAATCTCTATCTCTTTTAAATAACTCTTTAGCCTTTAAAGCTTGATTTAAATAATGAGTTAATTCTACATGTTCTGGAGAGTATAAATTATCTATTTTCAAGATTTTTTCTACGTTCTTAACTCCCTTTTCTGTAAAAACTATAACTCTCGATTTTTCATCAACTTCATAATCTCCCCATTTTTCATCTGGTATATCCATTGCTTTCTTTTCTTTTATATTTTTTATTTTTTCAGTTTCATAGCTTCTCTTAAGCATTGAAACAACTTGGAAAGAAATTTGATACCATTTTACTTTATCTTCAGCAGCTCCAGATATTATAAGAGGAGTTCTTGCTTCGTCTATAAGTATAGAGTCAACTTCGTCAACTATACAAAAATTTAAAGGTCTTTGAACTTTTTTATCCAAAGAATCAACCATATTGTCTCTCAAGTAATCAAAACCAAATTCTGAGTTTGTACCATAAGTTATATCAGAATTGTATGAGTTTTTTCTTTGTTCAGTTGGTAATCCGTTTAAAATAACTCCTGATGTCAATCCAAGAAAACCATATAATCTTGACATTTGATCTCTGTCTCTCTTTGCTAGATAGTCATTTACTGTAATTACATGAACACCTTTTCCAGCAAGAGCATTTAAATAAACTGCTGAAGTTGCAACTAAAGTTTTCCCTTCCCCAGTTTTCATTTCTGTTATTTTCCCTTGATGTAAAACTATTCCACCAATCAATTGAACATCATAATGTCTTAATCCTAAAACTCTCTTAGAAGCTTCTCTTACTGTTGCAAAAGCTTCAACTAAAATATCATCTAAAGTTTCTCCATTTGCTAGTCTTTCTTTAAAAATATTAGTTTTATTTTTTAGCTCCTCATCTGAAAGTTTTTCGTATTCTGGCTCCAAATCATTAATTTTTGCCACTATTTTTCTTAAGTTTTTTACTTCTCTATCATTTTTAGTACCAAAAATCTTTTTTAGTAAGCTACTAATCATTCTAAATCTCCTTTTTAGTTTATTTTTTATACTCTAACATAATTTATAACCTTAGTCAAATTTTATCTTTTAAGTCAATAAATTCGTCTTCAGTTAAAATTTTTATTGTTTCTATTTCTTGTGCTTTTTTTAGTTTACTTCCTGCTTTTTCTCCAACAATCAAATAATCTAAGTTTTTACTAACTGCACTAAGATTTTTTCCTCCAAGCTTTTCTATTTCCTCTTTTATTTGATCTCTTGTGAAGTGTTTTAAAGTTCCGGTAAATAAAAAAGTTTTTCCAGAAAAATTTGAATTTATACTTTCTTCAGTTTTACTTTCACTTAATTCAAACTTTAATCCTTGTTCTTTTAAACCCGATATAATTTTTTGAGATTTTTCTTTTAGAAAAAACTCTATAATTTCTTTAGCTGCTATTTCTCCTATTCCTTCTATTTGAATTAATTCTTCAAATGTCATAGACATTAATTTATCTATATTTTTAGAATTTTTAGCCAAAATTTTTGATGCAACTTTACCAATAAATGGTATTCCTAAAGAATATATTACTTTATCATATTCTCTTGCTTTACTACTTTCAATAGAATTTAAAAGATTATCTATACTTTTTTTACCCATTTTATCTATTTGTTCTAAATCATCTCTATGATTTTTCAAATTAAAAATATCAACAACAGTCTTTATATAGCCCAAATCTATGAACTTTTCAACTATTTTTGAGCCTAAACCCATAATATTTAAAGCATCTCTTGAAACAAAGTACTCAATTTCTCCTTGAATTTTTGCTGGACACTCATCATTGACACATTTTATATCAACTAAACCTTCTTCTCTTTCAAGTTTATGAGAACAAACTGGACATTCAGTAGGTTCTTCTATTATTTTTTCAGTTCCAACTCTTTCTTCTTTTATAGCTTTAACAACTTGTGGTATAATTTCGGCTGCTTTTTCTATAAAAACCCTATCTCCTATTCTTATGTCTTTTCTCTCTATTTCATTTATATTATGTAAACTTGCTCTTTTTACTTTGCTTCCTGACAATTCAACTTCTTGAAGTTCTGCAACGGGGGTTAATTTACCTGTTCTACCGACTTGCCAAGTTACCCCTTTTAAGAGAGTTGAAACTTGATGTGCTGGAAATTTATAAGCTATTGCCCATCTAGGTGTCTTACTCGTATAGCCTATCTCTTCCCACAAATCTATTTCATCAACTTTTATTACTAGACCATCAGTTTCATAAGGTAAATTTTCTCTTTCTTTTCCCCAATACTCTATTCTATTTTCAATCTCTTTAGAATTTTCTAAAACTTCAAAAATTCCAGTTGTTTTAATTCCTAAACTCTCTAAATATTTTATACTTTCACTATGAGAATGTAAACCTAACTTTTCTGCTTCTACTAAAAAATAAAAATAAGCATCTAAGCCCCTTTCTCTCACAATATTTGAATCAAGTTGTCTTAGTGTTCCACTTGCAGCATTTCTTGGATTAGCAAAAACTTCCTCTCCTTTTTCTAATCTTTCTTTATTTAGTTTTTCAAAGTTTACCAACGGTAATACAACTTCTCCTCTTATCTCTATATCTATTGGTTCAGACAAAATTTTCATAACACTTTCAATTTGCATTATATTTTCAGTTACATCTTCTCCAACAAAACCATCTCCACGAGTAACTGCTTTTATAAGTTTTCCTTGTCTGTAAGTTAGACTGATAGAAAGTCCATCAAGTTTAACTTCTAAACAATATTTTAACTCTTTTTTTTCAGAAATTCTTTTTTTTATTCTTTCTATAAAGTCTACAATCTCTCCAGTATTATAACTATTTGCTAGACTTAACATTGGATGTTCATGTTCCACTTTTTTAAATTTATTTTCTCTAACACTTGCTCCAACTGACATTGTTGGAGAAAATAAATCCATACATTCAGGATTTGCTTTTTCCAATTCATTTAATTTTTCTAATAACTTATCATATTCATAGTCAGAAATTAAACTTTCGTTCTCATTATAATAGCTTTCACTATATTTTTTTAAAAGTTCTCTCAAATCTCTAATTTCTTTTTTTATATCCATAGTTTCCCCTAATTTATTTTTGTTTTATTATACCATAAATTTAAAAATGCACCTTTACTTTTTTAAGGTGCATTTTATTCATTCTACAGGAAAGTATAAAAATAAACATCAAAAATTAGTCTCTGACGTCCGTATTAGTTCGAAGAGCCTGTGTTCATTGAGCTCGTAGAACTCATACGGCTGTCAGGAGACTTTTTTATATTTTGAAAAAAACTCTTTTTATTCTTTTTATAAATTTTTATACACTTAATAAAAATTTTACTTAAATTTTTATTTTAAAGTAACTTTTAAAATTGGTTCTCCAATTTTTACAACTTTTCCAAGTGATAATACTTCTATTTTTTCAACTCTATCCATATTATTAATTATAACTGGAGATTTTGTAGATGGAACTTTTTGACTAATTAAATCAAGGTCGTATTTTATAATTGCCTCTCCTTGCTTTATAGCTCCAGCATCTCTAAGTTTTGTGAATCCTTCTCCCTCTAATTTTACTGTGTCTATCCCAAAATGTACTATCATTTCTAACCCTTCAACAGATTCAAAAATAACTGCATGGTTAGTTGGAAATACATTCATTAACTGTCCGTTGATAGGAGAACATATATTTCCTTTATCTGGCTCTATAGCACACCCATCTCCTACCATTTTTTGAGCAAAAGCTTCGTCTGGAACCTCACTTAAAGGTATTACTTTTCCATTAAGTGGTGAATATACAATAACTACTTCACTTTCTTTTTGTTTTTTAAAAAAATCAAATAATCCCATAACATTTAAGACGATTTAAATCTTCTTCAATCGTCTTTTCCTCCTTTACTATTTTTTTCTTTTTATTTCTTGAACTTCTTCTTTAGCATTTACATCTTTAAATTCTAATTTAAAATCTTCATTAGAAATTAAAATTAATTTATCTCCCTCTAATTTTATACTTTTGTTATCTTTTAAAATAGTAAGAAATTTTAATTCTAAAATCATATCTTGTTCTTTACCATCCATCTTAGTTGTTCCCATATTTTCTATAACTAATTTCCCACCATTTATTTCATATTGACCAAAATATCTATTAATACCACTGTATCCAAAAAATCTATCTCCTTCAAAACCTATGCTAACTTCTTTGTTATACTCATCTCCAAGTATTTTAAATTCTCTTCCATTTAGTTCTTGTTTTAAATTTGGAAGTATTGTATCTGTAACTTTACTAACTCCTGATTTCAAAGATGATATTTTATCACTTATTTCTGCTGTCGTACAAGCAGTTAATGCTAATACTAGAGTGCTTAATATCAAAATTTTTTTCATTTGCTTTCCCCCTAATTATTTTTCTTCTAATTACTTCTGATTTATTATACAATATTTTTTTGAATTATGATAGTATAGTATTTTTGTTTTTATATGATAGAATATAAAATAATAAGTATTAACCTTAATAAAGATTAAGTTTTGGAGGATTTATGATTTATTTTATTTATGGGAATTCTCCCACTATAGAATTTGAAACCGAAAAGATTACTGCTGAAATTTCTAAACAACTAGAAGGAATTAGTCCTGTTTTTTTTGATTGCTCTCAAAAAGAAGAAGAAAATTTTATAGAAACCATTCAAGTGAACTCAATTTTTTCAACTACAGATTTTTTAATTTTAAAAAGAGCAGAGTTACTAAAAAGTTCAGGTATTCAAAAACTTTTTAAAAGTATGAAAAATTTTAATTTAGATAGAAAAGAAATAATCATCACGTACAATGTTCCTATTCAGTATAATAAAGTTGTTTCTGAATATGAGCTAACTAAAGCTACTATAAAAAATATAGAAGAACTTGCTAACTTTAAAAATTTTTTAGTTTTAAACTCTGAAAATTTAGTTTTAGATTACATTAAGAAAAAACTAACTATTAATGAAAAAGACAGTAAGCAATTAGCTGAACTTTTAGGAGATGACTATTATCATATAAAAAATGAAGTTGATAAGATAGTAACTTTTTTAGATGGAGAAGAATTTTCATTAGATAAAATTAAGAATATAGTAAGTTTTGATAAAGAACATAATTTAAAAGAATTAATTGATAATTTTTTTAAAGATTTTGATTGTAAACCTATTTTAGATTTTTTAGAAAAAAATAAAGATATGTATCTTGCATTTATTTATGCTTTTAGTGAAGAATTAATAATATTTTTAAAACTAAGTTCTCTTATTAATGATGGTAAAATTTCAAAGTCTATGAATTATAATGTTTTTAAAGAAATATACGAAGATTTTTCAGATATTTTTATTGGAAGAAACTTTAAAGTTTCTCACCCTTATACTGTGTATTTAAAACTTTCTAATTTTCCTTATAATTTTCCTTATAATTTTAATATCAATTTTTTAGAAGAAAAATTAAAGGAACTTTTATATATAGAATATTTTATGAAGAGTGGAGAAAAAGACATTGACATTGAAGTTGAGCTTTTTTTAAAATGCTTTATAAAATAGTTAAATTTATTTGTGTCTTATTATTTCTATTGTGTTCTGTTTTAGTGTTTTTTAGAAATACTTTCTTTCTTTTTTTCTTTTTGATATAATAAAAATATAAAATATTTTTAAGGAGGTTTTTTATGAAAAAAGTTTTATTAGGATTATTTGTACTAGCTTCAGTTTCTGCTGTAGCAGCTGAAGGAGTAAATGTATACGGAAGATTAGGACTTGATGTTTATTCTCATTATAATAAAATTGTAGATGAAGATAATGGCGAAACTATGTTAAAAGCTAAAGGAAAACTAGCTCCTAGTATAGCGGTGGAAGTAACTAAAGATTTAGGTTCTAATTTTGAAACAGGACTTGGATTAGGATATGTATGGCATGGTAAAAGGGATTATAAAATCAATAATGTAGTTGGAGATGATGGAAATGAATATGAAGAAGATAGGGGAAAATATCCAGCAATAAATTCTATTCCTTTATATGTTACTGGTAAATATAAATTTGATACTGGTTCAGATATAAAACCTTATGTTAAAGTTGACTTAGGATATTCTTTCAATAAAATGAAAAAATCTATGATAGGAACTGGAAAAAATCTTACTACTGGAGATACTGGAACAGTTACAGTAGAAGGATTAAAAGCTAAAAATGGTCTTTATGCAGGAATAGGGGTTGGACTTGAATACAATAATGTAACTGCTGATTTATCTTATGTATTTACTGGAGCAAAATATAAATATACAGATGAAAGTGATGCAGATAAAGCAAACAACAGTGCTGTAAGATTAACTGTTGGTTATAAATTCGCATTCTAATTCTTAAAATAGAATAAAAAAATTAAGTCCTTAGTATTTGTATTAGAAATTTTTATACAAATGCTAGGGACTTTGTTATTATTTATTTAGTCTCTGACGTCTGTATTAGTTCGAAGAGTTTATATTTATTGAACTAGTAGAACTCATGCGGCTGTCATGAGACTTTATTTATTATCTTTATTATGTTTATTGTGTTTAATGTATTTAATATGTTCTGTTTTCGACTTTTTTATAATATTTATTCTTAAATGCTTGTTTTATTTTGTTTTTTTTGATACAATAAAAATATAAAATATTTTTAAGGAGGATTTTTATGAAAAAAGTTTTATTAGGATTATTTGCATTAGCTTCAGTTTCTGCTGTAGCAGCTGAAGGAGTAAATGTATACGGAAGATTAGGTCTAGATGTTTATTCTCATTATAATAAACTTGTAGATAGAGAAGATGGACAAACTTTATTAAAAGCTAAAGGAAAAGTGGCTCCTAGTATAGCACTTGAAGTAACTAAAGATTTAGGTTCTAATTTTGAGGCAGGGCTTGGATTAGGATACGTATGGCATGGTAAAAGAGATTATAAAGAAACTGATGACAAAGATGAATACACTGCAAAATTTCCAGCAATAAATTCTATTCCTTTATATGTTACTGGTAAATATAAATTTGATACTGGTTCAGATATAAAGCCTTATGTTAAAGCTGACTTAGGATATTCTTTCAATAAAATGAAAAAATCTATAGCAGTAACAGAAAAAGACCTAACTACTGGAGAAACTGAAACAGTTACAGCAGAAGGATTAAAAGCTAAAAATGGTCTTTATGCGGGAATAGGAGCAGGGGTAGAATACAATAATGTAACTGCTGATTTATCTTATGTATTTACTGGAGCAAAATATAAAGATATAGATGGTGATACAGCTAAAGCAAACAAAGGTGCTTTAAGATTAACTGTTGGTTATAAATTTGCATTCTAATTCTTAAAATAGAATAAAAAAATTAAGTCCCTAGTATTTGTATTAGATACCTTATACAAATGCTAGGGATTTTATTTATTAGGAAAGTATAAAATTAAATAAAAAAATTAGTCTCTTGACAGCCGTATGAGTTCTACGAGCTCAATGAACGTAGGCTCTTCGAACTAATACGGACATCAGAGACTTTATTTGTGTCAAGAGACTTTATTTACCCCATATTAGAGAATCTTTCTATAGACTTTGCAAATTTTTCTATAGTTTCATCTAATTCTCCGTTTTCAATTCCATCTTTTATACAATGTTTTATATGACCTTCAAGAATTATTTGTCCACATTTATGTAAAGCAGACTTTGCTGCATTAATTTGAGATAGAATATCTTCACAAGGAACATCTTCTTCTATCATTCTCTCTATAGCTTGTACTTGTCCACCAATTTTTCTAAGTCTTCTATGTAAATTATTAGAATCCATACATTGTTTCATAATATCTCCTCCTTATTTCAATTTAATTTTTTATTAGGTATTCTATAAATGTCTATTTCTCTCTCCAATATTTTTTCTACGATTGCTTGAAAATATTTACTTTCTCCTGTTACAAAAAATATTAATTTTCCCTTTTCAGATTTTGTATTCAATATATTTAGACTTTTTAAAGTTCTTTTTACTTCCTCAACTGCTTGAAAAGCAGGGTCTACTATTTTTATGTTCGTATGTTGTTCTATCACATCTCTAATAAGTGGATAGTGTGTACAACCTAAAACTAAAGTATCTGCGTTTTCAGGAATTTTTGAAAGATACTTATTTAAAAGCTCTTCAGAATTGCTAAAAGTTTCCCAACCTTTTTCTATCATATTAGGAAATTCTTTACAAGCAATCTCTGTAATATTTAAATCACTATCTAAATTATCAGCCTGTTTTTTGTAACCATGAGCTTCAGCTGTAAACTTTGTAGAGATAACAGCTACATTTTTATTTATTGTATTTTTTATAGCTCCCTTTACCCCTGATTCAATTATACCAATTATTGGTAAGGAAAAATTTTCTCTCAAATATTCAATGGCAGCTATAGAAGCAGTATTACACGCAACTACAACTAATTTACAATTATTCATTAAGAAAAATTTTAATATTCTTTCACATAATTTTTGTAAATCTTCTTTTGTTTTTCCAGAACCATATGGAAAATTTCCATTATCTCCATAATAAATATAATCTTCATTAGGAAGAGCTTTTATAAGTTCTCTTAAAACTGTTGTTCCTCCTATTCCTGAATCAAATATACCAATTTTTCCACTTTTATCGTTCATTTTTTCTTCCTTTTTTTATAAATTTAGCTTAGTTTTTATTTATAGAATATTATAAATTTAAATATCAAAAATTAATTCCTAACATAGAAACTCATACAACTACTTAGGAACCTTATTATAATAACATAATTTTCATATAATAGCAATTTATTATCTTATTCTGTTCTAAGTGCATCAATAGGATTAAGTCTTGCCGCTCTTCTTGCCGGACTAACTCCAAATATAACTCCTACAATAACAGATATTCCCATAGATACTACTATTGATACTAAAGAGAAAACAGGTTTTATTTGAATTATAGCTCCTATTAAAAAACTTAATAATATTCCTATTACTACTCCTGCAATACCACCTATAACTGTCAAAAAAATTGCTTCAAATAAAAATTGTTTTAAAATATCCCTATTTTTTGCTCCCAATGCTTTTCTTATCCCAATCTCTTTCGTTCTTTCTACTATAGTTACAAGCATAATATTCATTACTCCAATACCACCGACTAAAAGAGATACACTTGCTGCTAAAGTAACAAATAAACTAAGTGTTGATAAAACTCTATCAAAAGACTCAATGTCACTAGATAATGCATTAGTTACATATAAGTTTTTATTATTTTTATAAAATTCAAGTATTGATTTTGTTTCGAGCATAGCTTTACCTAATTCTCCACCATCTTTTACTTCAATTATCAAAGTATCAAATACATCTGGATCTTGATTAAATGAATTAGAATAAGTTTTATATGGCATTCTCAAACTAATAGCAAAATCTTCATCTTCTCCAAATAATTTCCCAAATGATTCATATGGATTTCTATACACACCGACTATTTTATATTTATATCCTGCTTTTTTTCTATCTTTACTCACCTCAAGATATTGACCTAAGGCTTTTTTTTCTTCTCCATAAAGGTTCTTAGCTGAAAGATTATCAATTATTATTACTCTTTCATTACTTGCATATTCAAAAGGTAAAAAATTTCTACCAGCAATTATTTTAACTGGAGAAATTTTCTCAAAATCTTCCGTACTTATATCTCCAAAAGCAAATCTAGGTCTGTTATCTTTTGTTACTCTAAATCTTTCTTCAATGCTTACTGCAACACTCTTAAATTTATTTGTTTTTTTCAGCATATTTACTGTTTCTTGAGTAAAATAATCTTTGTATTTAAAATTTTCAGATCTAAAGTCTATAGTTACAGTAAATTTACCATAACCTATTTTTTTTAAATCTCCTAAAATATTATCTCTTCCACCATTTCCTATTGCCCACATAGCTATAACTGACGATATGCCTATTATTATTCCAAGCATAGTCAACATCGTTCTTAACTTATTGCCTTTTAGTGTAAGTAAACTATCTTTTAAAATATCTAGAAAACTCATATTATCTCACCATCTTTAAAAACTAATTTTCTTTGAGCACTTTCTCCTATATTAGGTTCATGAGTTACAACAATAATAGTTTTCCCTGATTTATTTAATTCTTTCAATATTTCCATAACTTCTTCTTCAGATTTACTATCTAAATTCCCAGTTGGTTCATCTGCTAAAATTATGCTTGGTTCATTTATTAATGCCCTAGCTATTGCAACTCTCTGTCTTTGACCCCCAGAGAGTTCATTAGGTCTATGATGCAATCTTTCTTTTAAGCCCACCATTTCTAAAAGTTTTACAGCTCTTTCGTATCTTTCTTTTTTAGGAACAGATGAATATAGTAAAGGTAATTCAACATTTTCAACTGCTGTTAATTTAGGCAACAAATTAAATGTTTGAAATATAAAACCTATTTTCTTATTTCTTATTTCACTCAATTCATCTTCTGAAGATTTAGATATGTCAATATTATCTAAAATATATTCCCCTTCATATTGATTATCTAAGCAAGCTAAAATATTCATCATAGTGGATTTTCCACTACCACTACTTCCCATTATTGCTAAAAATTCACCTTTTTGCACTTGAAAGGAAATATTTTTTAATGCCTGCAATTCCATTGTACCATTTTTATATTTTTTATTAATATTATTAATTTTTATTATTTCCATTCATTTTCCTTTTTTATTTACTGTACCAATTTCAATCCATCTTTTAGTTTATCATCTGGAGTTACTATCAAATTTTCTCCTACTTCAAGACCAGAAGTTATTAAAATATTTTCTCCTACTACATTTTTTATTTCTACTTTTTTCTCTCTCACAATATTTTCCTTGTCCAAAACATAGACATAATATTGTCCATCTCTATTTTGTAAAGCTATTTTCGGTATAATTATATTCATACTATCTGATTTTATATCCAAAACAGCTTTTATTTTAAACCCAGGTGTAAGATTAGGAATTTCTTCTTTTGTTTTAACATCTGCTTCCAATACATTTTCAGAAGTTAAAGTAGATGCTGTTGAAAGTTTTGAAATTTTAACTATCTCTCCATCATAAAACTTATTATCTTCAGAAATATCTTGTCTTACCCTTATACTTTGTCCAACTTTTACAACTTCCGAATTATATTCAGGTATTTCAATAACTATTCTCAAATTAGAAGAATCTATAATTTCTAAAAGAGAATTATCTGTGTCAACTAAGTAATTAGCTTGAGCTTTTAAATTAGACACAACTCCATCAACAGGGCTTCTAACTTCTTTTACAGTCTTACTCAATACTTCGTTTAATTCCTCAATGTTTAATTCAGAAATTCTATAGCTATCCTCTAAGTTTTTTATTTCATCTTTACTAGCTCCACCTATTTTATATAATTCTCTAGTAGTGTTCAAATCTCTTCTTATTTTTGATAAATTTATTTGTTCTTTTTCAATGTTTCTATACAGTTTATTTTTTTCATCATCATCAAATGTCATTAATACTTGATTTTTTTGAACAAAATCTCCATTTTTTATAAAAACTTCTTTAACTTTTAATTTCTTATCAACAAATATCCCTATTGGATTATTTGCAGTAATTCTTCCATTTAGATTTAGTGAACCTATGTTATCGCTTTTTTCAGTTATCATATATGAATAATCTTTTACACTAACTTTTTCTTTTGAACTTTTACCAAAAAAATAATAAAAACAAATCAAAACTATTGTCACTATAACTACATATATTTTTTTACTTTTAAATATTTCTTTCACTTCAACTCTCCACTAATTTCTTATTTTAACTTTATACATAAAAGCATTTAAATCATTTTTTACTTTTTTTGTTGCAATTCCTTGAGATAAATACTTATTATATTCATCAATAACATCTAAATAACTTGCTCTATTAAGTTCATATTCCTTTTCTTTAATTTTATATTTTTTATATAAATTTTCCAACTTTTTATCACTAATAGAAGCTAATTTTTTCAACTCTACATATTCAGCTTTTAATTTCAATTTTTCATCTTTTATTTTTTTTGTTTTTTCTTTTAATTCATTTTCAATTTTTTCTACTTCTAATTTATTTGTTTTATATTCACTATCAGTTGAAAATAATTTTTTTGAGAACTTTATAAAACCAGTATCTTGATTTCTGTAATATCTATCCTCTCTTAAATTCTTATCCACTCTCTCATAACCTAAATATAAATCTGGCATAAATCTATCATAATTACTGTATTTCTCTTTTTCTTTTGCCACTTTCAAGCTATTTTCAAGTTCTTCAATATCAGTTTGCATATAATTCTTTAATAAGTCTTCAAAATTTTCTTGTAGACTTTCAAATTCTCCTAAACTATATTGATTAAAGTCCACATTATATTGATTTTTTGCTATCTCATACAAACTTTTTATTTTTTCTTCCAATATATTTATTCTAATTTCAGCCTCTTCTACTTCTAACTCTATACTTTCAACATTTATTTTTGGACTTGCTCCTAATTCATAAGACTTTTTAAGTTTTTCAAATTCCAATCTATAATGCTCATAAGAAGATTTCCTATATTCTAACTCATCTTTTGCATTCAAAATATCTTGATATAAATTAACCAATTCAATTTTTTTATTTTGAATATTTTTTTTGTAAGATAAGTCATTTAAGTTTAAATTCAGCTTATTAATTTTTAAATCACTATCATACTTAGAATAAAATAAATCTTTTAAATTTTTTTCAACTCCATAGCTTACATAAGAATTGTCTTTTTCAACAAAATTGTAGTTCACAAAAAAATTACCATAAGTCATTCTATTTTGAATGCTTTTATCGTATTTTTTAATTTTATCCTCAAAAACATTTTCAGAAACATTATAAGTACTTGTAATTGTTACTCCGTTATAATCTCCTAGTTTATCATCTTTTATTCTTACATTTATATTATCTTGTGTATTTTTAAAATTTTTATATTCGTAGTTTTCTCTATCATTTTCAATTTTTGTTAACAAGCTAGAAAAATTTAAACTGTTTTCTGTTGCAAACACCAAATTTGAACTTAATAGAAAAAATAAAATAGTTTTTTTCATAAATTCCTCACATTAATTCTCTTTTAATTTTTTTAAAGCATTTTCATATCTTTCAATAAACCAATCTTTCAATTCCTTAGGCTCCAAGATTATAGCATCGTCAAAAAAATATGAAAAATATCTTTTTACTTGTTCTTCAGATGCCTCAAATTCATAAATATTATTTTCTGACGAAATTAATTTTGGTCTATTTACTTTTATTGATTTTAATAATTTTTCTCCATTTTTACTCAACCAAATTTTTATATTATTTCCTTTTGATAGAAAAGGGTCAAAATTTTTAATAACATTTTCAATATATTCTTTATCTTTCCAATTTCCATTTTCTGATATAGTATAGACTTGCTTCAAGTAATTTAACTTATAATTTTTATATTTTCCCTCTAAAACATCATAACAAAATATATAATTAGCTATTTCTAAATCAGAACTTCCTATATAATAAGGAGTTATTTTTACTTTTCTATCGTCATTAAAAGTTATATAAACATTTTTTTTATCTTTTATGGCTAAATTCAATCTCTCAAAAAATTCTTTAAAAATAAAAAGCTCTCTTTTATTTTTTGGATTTGTTGCATATCTTATAAGTAGAGACCTCATAAATTCAGATTCATTTTGAGCATTATTTTCTCTCAAAACATCATAGTAAATCAAACTATTCTGTTTATTTAAATTAAATTGTATGCTCTCTTTTTTCTGTTCTTCTTCCACAAGATGAGGATTTCCCTTTAAATCTTTATACTTATCATTTAAGTTAAAAAATATAAAGTTCATGAAATAGTTACTTGTCATATTAAAATCTTCAATATCATTTTTGACTATTTCATAAATATTTTGTGGTAAGGTAACTTTTATCTTTTTACTCAAATTTTTCCTCCAATTTTTGTGCTTTCCTATAAATTAAATAAATTCTCTTGACAGCCGTATGAGTTCTACAAACTCAATGAACACAGACTTTTTCGAACTAATATGGACGTCAGAGACTAATTTTGCTATTTAATTTTATACTTTACTATAAAAATATAAAATACAATACTTACTAAAATTTATTTAATTTATGAAAGAATATATTTCCCCAACAAATTATATTCTTTTTCATTTAATATTACTTCAATTAATATTCCATTATCTGCATACTCTTCACTTTTTACTATTGCATTTCTGTGTAACATAGCCACCAAATCCGTATTTGAATAAGGTATTAAAACTTTACAATTATAAGAAGTCATAGGTAGATATTCTTGAATCAAATCTATTAATTCTCCTAAATTTTCTTGTGTTACTGCACTTGTAACTATGATGTGATAATTAGGATATTTTTCTTTAATTTCATTTATTCTTTCATCAACAATATCTTGTCCTTTTCCCTCTATAGCTTTATCTATTTTATTTAAAACTAATATTTTCACTTTGTCCAAGCACTTTAATTCAGTCAATACATTTTCAACTGCCTCAATTTGTTCAAATATATCTTGAGATGCTAGGTCTGCTACATGTAATATTAAATCTGAAAATATGACTTCTTCCAAAGTCGATTTAAATGATTCTATTAAATCATGAGGCAACTTTTGAATAAATCCAACTGTATCGGTTAGAGATATAACCCTCTTATCTTTTAATGCTATTGTTCTTGTAGTTGTATCAAGTGTTGCAAAAAGCATATCCTTTGATAATACTTCTTCTTTTTTTAAATTTTTATCACTAGGATACAAGTCTACTAATATATTTCTAAGTGTAGATTTACCAACATTTGTATAACCAACTAAAGATACTTTTGGCATTCCAGAATCTTCTCTTTTTTCTCTTTGAGTTGCTCTTATCTTTTTAACGGCTTCCAACTCATTTTTTAAGTAAGTTATATTTTTTTTGATAATTCTTCTATCAATTTCAAGTTTCTTTTCCCCTGGTCCTTTTGTTCCAACTCCACCACCAAGTCTTGACATTGTTATTCCAAAACCTATAAGTCTATTTGCTCTATATTTTAACTGAGCTAACTCAACTTGTAGTTTAGCTTCTCTTGTTCTTGCTCTTCTTGCAAATATCTCTAAAATTAATGTAGTTCTATCTATAACTTTGCAACCCGTAAATTCTTCTAACATTTTTAATTGTAAGCCACTTAATTCTTCATCAAATATTATTAAATTTGCTTTTCTTATTTGCCTAACCAATGAAAGCTCTTGAACTTTACCAGAACCTATCAAAAAAACAGGGTCAACTTTTTTTCTTTTTTGAAAAAATTTCCCTACAACTTTAACATCACAAGCATAAGCAAGCTCTTCTAATTCGTCCAAATACTTCTCTTCATCTATTCCAACTAAAATAGCATATTCTGAATCATCTTCTTTTATTTCTCTTTTTCTTAAAAGCTCTTCAACTTCTTTTATCTCATCTAAATAGTCAAAACTATTTAAATCAGTTAAAGGAGTTCTGTCATAACTAAGTTCATCATTTACTATACTACAAATGGCAACTTCATATCCAGTTATTCCATTATCAGATACACCTATTGACACTATGCAATCTAGTTTTAATTTTATTAAAGCAGAGACATCTACTGAAGATAGATGTGGATTTCCTCCAGGGTGAGTATGAACTATTCTAACTCCAGATAATTTTTTATCATATACTGGAATTAAGGGTAAATTAACTGTACTACTATCCCCTATTGAAATATCTATAACATTTCCATTTCTATCTATAGCAATATTGATTTCTCTATTTATTTTATTACTAATCTCACTTATATAATTTGCCGTTTCCTCGTCAAGAATCTTACCTTTTTCTATTTTCTTTTCATAAATTTTCTCCAAATTTTCAAGTACATAATCTTTTAATCCAGAAATATTACCATTTATCATAATATACCTCCTTGCTAAGAAACAATGTATTTTTCTTTTATTTTAGTTATAGTTTCATAAATATTTGTATTACTGTCTATATCTATTATGCAATCTGCTGACATCATATATAAAAATTTTCTTTTCTCCAAAAGTTCTTCTATTAATTTTCTTTTATCTTCACTATCATTTAGTATCGGTCTTGTTGTATTATTTTTTAATCTTAAATAAAGACAATCTATTGTTGCATTCAAAAAAACAATGAAAGATGTTTCTTTAAGTCTTTTAACATTTTCATTGTCTAATATAGAACCTCCTCCTGTTGCTATAACACAATTATTTCTTAAAGCTTCTTGTGAAATTACTTCTCTTTCTAAATCTCTAAAATAAATCTGCCCTTTCTCTTCAAAAATTTTTGCAACAGATTTTTTTTCATGAGCTTCTATAACTTTATCTATATCTACAAATTTCATTTCCATTAATTTTGCTAATGCTTTTCCTATGGTTGTTTTTCCACTTCCCATAAATCCTATTAAAGTTATATTATCCTTCATATTTTTCCTTCAGATTTTTAAATTTGATTAATTATGTTTATTATATCATAAAATTTTAATAAATAAATAAAATCCATTGACAACAGTCTGAATTTTACGAGCTCAATGAACATAACCTTTTTTACTATTTAATTTTATACTTTCCTATAAATAATAATCAAAGACTCCTGACAGCCGTATGACTCTTCTGAGCTCACCGAAATACTCTCCAGAATTAATATGGACGTTGGAGACTAATTTTCATATTAAATTTATATTTTTTTATAAAATAAAAACTGTATCCAAAATTTTTAAATAAAATTTTAAATACAGTTTAAATTAATATTTTTTATTTTTATAATTAATTATTTGTTAGCAAATTTTTTTAATCTAACATCTGGTTCAGCTGGTAATTTGAATAAAGGTATAAGTCTATCAAGACCAGTTAATGTCAGAATTAACATACTAAATACAGCTATCATAGCTATAAAATTATATTTTATAATATCAATTGGAACAAATGTATGTAATGGATAAACTATTGAAGCTATTCCTACATAAAATCCTATGTATACATGCCAAGGAATAAGTTGAGAACCAAATACACCCATAGCATCACTAAATGTGGCATTTCTTAATTTTAACACATAAATATCTTCTGGTTTCCCATCAACATTGTTATCAACCATTTCTCTAATAATAGGTCCTATTGTAACTATTTGTGCCATTTCATCTGCAAGGGCAGCATTTCCAAATATACATAGAAGTCCATTGTAAAACATTAATTGTCTTACACTTCCAGAAATTTTAGATAATAATTTAGATATAGGTTCAAATGCATTCATACTTTTCATAATACCACCAAAAGCAGCAACCCACATCATCATAACAATTACCCAACCTCCAGCTGAAGCAAAACCACTCATCATCATATTTAGATAATCCATAGTACTTGTAACTGTTCCTGCCATTAATCCAAACAAGTAAGCAAAAAATAATCCTGAGAATAAACAAATAAATGTTTGATATCCCATAAATGCTAATATTAAAACTATTAACAAAGGTACTGCCATATATAAAGGAACCCCTGCCTTAACTTGTTCTAATAATTTTACAGCAGATTCTCTTTTTTCAGCAAGTGCTGTCCACACATCAGCAGGAATACTATCTATAGCTTGCTTAGGGTCTCCTATTGTAGATGGTAAATCCATACTAAATCCTACAACTGCAAATAAAATTATTCCAGTTAATAAAACTAATCCTGACCAAACACCTTGGTGTCTAACTCTTTTAATAACTTCAACTTTTTGAATCCCTGAACTTACTATTGTAGTATCTGAAATAAGACCTATGTTATCTCCAAAACAAGCTCCCCCAGCTATTGCTGCTGTTGTAAGTAAAACATTTCCACCAACTATATGATTTAACCATAAGAATATAGGTGCACAAGCTGCAAATGTTCCCCAACTTGTTCCTGTTGCTATTGAAAGTATAGAAGTAACAACAGCTCCAACTACTGCAACAGTTTTAGCTGTAATTCCAATTTTTAAAGCTATCAAAATAAGTGAAGCACCAACACCAGTTGACATAAATGCTTCTGCCATTGCATAAGCTGCCATCAATATAAATAATGCAACTTGAATTTCCTTAACATTATCTATTGCATGATCTATAACATTAGAAAATTTTTCTTTTGAAAAAACCATTGCAATAATACACGCATAAATAGTAGCAAGTGGTGCAGCAAGTAGAGCATCAAAACCTCTCATCATAAGTATCGCCAGCAATAATACTGGACTTAGTTTAAAAAAAGCCTTCATACCAAAACCTCCATAATATAATTTATTTTTCATCTTGTCATACAGTGAGAAATAAAAAAACTTTGCCTTTAAAACAGCAAAGTTAAAAATCATATTACAAAAATATATATTTAGCCTTTGATGTTCTAAGATAAGCTCAACTTTGTAATTATTTTTACAAAGACAGTTATATGCTTGTTCAACATATCCCCAGCAAATTTTTTGACAAATTCACTTCGGCATCTTTCCCTTTCCTTAATCTTCATAGACTTTCGGTCTCCAAATAAGTACTATTGATTAATGCAACCTCTTTTCTCAAAAACAAGTTTACTAATATTAACATATTTTTTTTAGTATTGCAACTATTTTTTCTTTGCTATTTTATTTTTTATTTCCAACCATATCCCTTATAATAAATTCTTTTAAAGCCTTATAACAAATACCTTTTCTTATTTCATACCTCTTTGAACCATTTCTTTTAAAACAAATGTAGCTACATCATCTGCATATTTCCCAGGACCAAAACCTGCATCATAACCTAATTCTTTGGCAAGATCATTAGTTATTCTAGCTCCTCCAGCTATTAAGATTATTTTGTCTCTTAGCCCTTCTGCTTCTAATAATTCAACTAAGTTAGTCAAATTTTCTATGTGAACATCTTTTTGAGTAACTGTTTGTGATACTAAAAGTGCATCAGCTTTAAGCTCTATTGCTTTTTTAATAAAATCTTCGTTCGGAACTTGACTTCCTAAATTATAAGCTCTAACTCCTTTATATCTTTCAAGTCCATAATGTCCAGCATAACCTTTCATATTCATAATGGCATCAATACCAACTGTATGAGCGTCTGTTCCTGTACTTGCTCCAACCATTACTACTTCTCTACCAATATTTTCTTCTATATATTTTTCACATTCATGCATATCCATAGTATCTATTTCTAATGCTTGAACTTTTATCGAAGTATAATCTACACTAAAAGAAGTTGCTCCATAAACTACATAAAATGAAAATTCTTTATCAAGTGCTTCAGAAAATGCTACAGCAGGATTTATAAATCCCATTTTTCTAGCAAGTTGCAAAGCCGCTTCTATTCCTTTTTCATTACAAGGAACTGGTAAAGTAAAACTCATTTGAATTTTACCATCATTCATTGTATCTCCATAAGGTCTAACTTGAGTCAAATCAAGTGTTGTATCAAAATCTCTTTTTTCTGTTGAATATAAACCTGAACTCATTATTTATCCCCTCCTAACATCAATGGAATGAAAGGATTAAAATATGTACTATCTTTTTCAAATACACCAGCAAGACCTTTTCCACCATCTATAGGTCTTCTAACCCCACCAAATATACCTTTTTCTATTGTTTTAAATATTCCTATGCTTTCTATTGTTTTTAATAAATCAGCTGCTTTTTTAAGAACTTCTTGAGCTCTTGTATTCATTATTCCACCTTTTTTAAATTCTATATCATTTCCAAAATCTTTTAAATTATTGAAAATATATCTTGCATTTTCTATAGATAATGCTCTGTCAGACATAAAAGGTGTATGAATTGCTTCTGTAAGCATTCCTAATAAGTGAACTTTTTGTCCTGTTGTTATTGTAACAATATTAAATAAAGCATCTTGTATATGCCCTTTAAATATATTTCCTGTCATAAATTTTGTAGGTGGCATATATTTTAAAGGTGCTTTAGGGAATATTTCTCTTGCCATTTGTGCTTGAGCAAGTTCTAATAAAAATCCGTTTTCAGTTCCTGGTTCCATTTCAAAAGCATGTCCAAGTCCCATTTGTTCTTCAGGTAAACCAGCAATCAATGCAAATTGCTCGTTGATAAATTGAGAAGCTAAAACTGTATGAGCTTCTTCTATTGCATCAGCTGTTGTTAAATAGTTGTCTTCCCCTGTATTTATAATAACTCCAGCAAATCCATTAATAATTCTTGAGAAGAATTGATCAACCAATGTTCTTTTCATATTTATATCTCTAAATAGTATTCCGTATAAAGCGTCATTTAACATCATATCAAGTCTTTCTAATGCTCCCATTGCTGCTATTTCTGGCATACAAAGTCCAGAGCAATAGTTGCATAGTCTTATGTATCTTCCAAGTTCAACTCCAACATCATCAAGGGCTTTTCTCATTATCCTAAAGTTTTCTTGAGTTGCCATTGTTCCCCCGAAACCTTCAGTTGTTGCTCCAAATGGAACAAAGTCTAGTAAAGATTGACCTGTTGTTCTAATAACAGCAACAACATCTGCTCCTTGTCTAGCTGCTGCAACTGCTTGAGTAACATCTTCATATATATTTCCTGTTGCAACTATAACATAGATATAAGGTCCTTTTTTATCTCCACCAAATTGTTCTAAATAATTTTCTCTAGCCTTTCTATTAGCCTTTATTCTCTCTACTGTACTATGAGTTATATCCTTTAAGGCTAACTTGATATCAAAATCATCATGCCAACTAAATTTTGTTATATCCAATTCTTTTTTTGCAATTTTTTCAGCTATTTCTTGAGGTTGTAGCTTAGTTTCTATCATAGCATTCCCAATATATTTTGCTACTCCTAGACTTATATTTCCATTGTCTTTTATGAAATCTACAACAACATTTGGTAAAGGAACACCAAACTCATCTACACCATCTATTCCTAATAATCTACAAATTGTTCTTTCTACTGTAACTGTACTATGTGCATCAATAAAAACTTGGGCATCAGCTGCTATCTTTTTTGCAGACTCACGAGCTTCTTTAACTAAACCCCAGTCAAGATCCAATTTCGCCATTATTTTCCTCCCATTCATACTCTCTATAAATTACTTCCGATATATCGTCATCCAACCCTATTAATTTTGCTATATTCAAAGCATCTTTAGGAACTTCAGTTTCTACACTTTCTTCCAAAGTAAAGTCCATATTATCTTGAATTAACTCTAAAGAATTATTTACCTTCAATTTATTTTTTAAACTTTCAAAATCTATATTTTTTAAACCTACAACTTGATAATGTTTCATATTTCTTTCAACAACAGAATCAAAATGTGTAGTTATAATAGAAATACTTGTTTTATCATTAAGATATTTTGCCAAAGCTCTAACGAACTTTTGTCCTTCTTTTGGATTTGTTCCTCTTGCAAACTCATCAAAAACCACAAGCCCAGTTCCATTTTTTATATATTCATTTACTTCTTTTAATTTTATTATTTCCGCTCCAAAAGTACTAAGCCCTTTTGATATATCTTGCATATCATCTGATACAAAAAATACAAAATCTAAAAGAGGTATACTTGAATATTCTGCAAAAACAAAAAATCCCATTTGAAAAAGTAACACATTTTCTGCTATTGTCTTCAATGCAACACTTTTCCCACCCATATTAGCTCCCGTAATCATAGTTGTTCCCGTATCTAATTCTACACTTATAGGAGTATACTTTTTATTTTTTGTTTCTAGATATTCTCTAACTTCTATATTTACTGCATTTTTTAAGATTATTTTTTTTTCTTTTGAAACTTTTGGCTTTACTCCCCCAAATTCTCTTGCAAATTTAACCTTTCCTAAAATAAAGTCTAAATCTCCAATTTTCTTTATATTTTCTAAATAATCTTCTGCATATTTTTTCAAAGTTTCACATAAATTTTTTCTGATTTTAAATTCTTCTTTTTCTTCATCAACCAAGATAGATAATCTTTCATCTTTTAATCTTTTTATAACATCATAGTCATTTTCAGAAAACAATCTATTTTCTACTTCTTTCTTTTGTCTACGAATTTCTTTTAAAATCACAGAATATTTTTCATAAATATAAAAAGTTGCTACTTTTTCATCATTAGGATCTAAAATTCTATTTAACTCATCTAATTCCTTAGGAATAAAATCAAAAAATACTTCGTTGTATTCTTTTAAACAAACCGATAAGTCTTTCATAGATAAAAGTTGTGCTTTTATCTCAAATAAATCTACTGTATCCAAAACTATATCATTCATAGAATTTTCAACTATTTTTCTTATATCTTTGAATCTATGTAAAATAGTTTCTATTTCTAAAGTAGCTTTTTTATTTTCTGAAATGAATTTATAAATTCTTTCCATTTTTAAAAACTCATTATTTAATTCTTCTTCCTCACCTATTTTAAAATTTTTTATACTATTTAATCTATTTTTCCCATAGGCTGATAATATTTCAATTTTTGATAACAAGCCCTTAAAATTTAATCTATTTAAAGTATTTTCATCTATAAATTTCATTTTAATCTCCTAAAACATTAATAACTGGAATAGATAGTCCATTTTCTAGTCTTAGTTTAAAGTCATCTTTATTAAAATCTATACCTAATGGAGAATGAGGATTTATCGTTACAAATAATAAATTTATCTTATTTAAAACTTTAAACTCTATTCCACATAATTTAGCTTTTTTTAACAATGAACTATCTAAAAAGAACTTTGTTCCATCTTCAGCTAAAAGAATCATATTTTTATAATTTCCTCTGTTATCTATAAAAGTTTCAATTATTTTAGGTGTTATTGCTCCTTTTATATAAAAATATTCTAAATCTTCTCTCAAATATTCTTTTAAAACCTTAGATAAATCTATTGAATTTGTAACATTTAAAATTTTAATTTCATTATTTTTATAAAATAATATTGCTTTTTCAGAATTATATTTATTTACTTGTGATTTTATATTCTCATCTACTTCTTTTAGCTCTAAAAAATAAACTGTTTTTTTTGTTTCTTCAATAACTTTTAACATATCTAAAGATAAAGCTGCACCTGTAGATAAAATCGTTGCATCACTTACTTCACTTATAGCTGTACTCTTTCTTCCTAAAGCCCCATCTACTATTGAAATTTCACTTCCAAATTTTTCCATAAGCTCAACAACAAATTTTACCTGTTTATTATAAGATGGTCCTGCTACATCTACATAGCCATCTGATAATGCTCTGACTATCACTATATCTCCCATAGGAGTGGTAAAGTCTGTTACATATAAAATTTCTTTTGTTATATCACATCTGTTCAAACAATCTCTAGCTGTTGCAACAATACTTCCTTCTCTCACATATATTCTTGGTTTATCTGTACTTGTAACAACGTCAACATCTTCACCATCTCTACCTATGGAAGTCAGACCTAACTTTTTCTTTTTACCAATATCTGTTATAAGTTTATTTAGGAGAGTCGTCTTCCCGACATTTTTTTCCATGCCAATTATAGATATTCTCTTATACTTTTCAATAAACTTATAAGTATCTAACATTTCTTATTTTGCTCCTTCAGCTTCAGCTCTCTTTCTATTTCTTTCATGTCTTGCTAAGTGGCTAGGTTCAAGTGCCATTTGTTTTCCTTCATCTAGCATATAAACTCCACTTACTTCATACATTTTTTCAAATTTTTCTTCATCATAACAAGGTTCATGAACATAATCTGTAGGTTCAGTATAAGTTGTTATAACTCCTTCAAAATTTCTCAAAACTACTCTTCCAGGAGCTTGAGAAATTACATATTGAGGCATTACAGGAGTCTTTCCTCCTCCACCTGGTGCATCAACAACAAATGTTGGTACTGCATATCCAGAAGTATGTCCTCTTAAACCTTCAATTATTTCTATACCTTTAGAAACTGGTGTTCTAAAGTGTTCAAGTCCCATAGATAAATCACATTGATAAATATAATAAGGTCTTACTCTCATCATTACTAAATCATGCACAAGTCTTTTCATAACAGGAACACTATCATTAATTCCTCTTAGTAATACTGTTTGGTTTCCTAAAGGTATACCAGCATCAGCTAACATTTCACAAGCTTTTTTAGCTTCTGGAGTTACTTCTTGTGGGTGATTGAAGTGAGTATTCAACCAAATTGGATGGTATTTCTTCAACATATTACATAATTCTGGAGTAATTCTTTGAGGTAAAACAACTGGTGTTCTACTTCCTATTCTTATTACTTCAACATGAGGTATAGCTCTTAATTTTTTTATTATTCCTTCTAATTTTTTATCAGATACAAGTAAAGCATCTCCTCCTGATAACAACACATCTCTTACTTGAGGAGTTCTTGCTATATATTCTATAGCTTTATCTATTCTATCCATAGGCATTGCATCATCACTTGAACCAGCAAATCTTCTACGAGTACAATGTCTACAATACATAGAACACATATCTGTTATTAGTAATAAAACTCTATCTGGATATCTATGAGTTAACCCTGGTACTGGAGAATCTTCATCTTCATGTAATGGGTCTAACAAATCTGCATCTGCTTGATGTATTTCTTGAATAGTTGGTATAGCTTGTTTTCTAACAGGACATCTATCACTGTCCATATCTATTAATGAAAAATAATATGGAGTAATAGCCATTCTTAATGTTTCAAGAGTTTTCTTAACTCCTTCTTCTTCTTCTTCACTTAAATTAACATATTTTTTTAAATCATCAATTTTTTCTATCCTATTTTTTACTTGCCATGTCCAATCATTCCACTCTTCATCTGTTACATTTGGAAAAAACTTAGCTCTTGTGTTAACAGTATTCATAATATCATCTCCTTATAACCTTACAATAAATAATAAATTTTCCTTATTAAATTCATTTCTTACAATTTATAATTCTCACACCAATTTTGAATATCTTCTACTTATTATTTTTCTTATAAATATAGTTCATTGAAAATTTCTCTTAATACTGAACTTTCTCTTAATTCTTCTAAAGTTATTGCTGCATGGTCTACTGTATATCCATTACCAACTATCATAGTTATATCTTTTCCTACTCCTTCAGCACCTAATGCAGCTTTAGAGAATCCAGTTGCCATAGAGAAGAAATAAGCTATTCCAAATTCTTTAACTGGTAAAATTGTTGACATTTCTGTGTTTGTAACATTTACACAGTTTATAGCTACATCTACTTCTTTACCGTTATTAGCTTCAAGAACTGCATTTAATACTTCCATAGGTTTTGTAGCATCTGCTATAACAACTTTTACTTTTGAGCTTACTCTTTCAAGTAATGCCTTTTCTTTTTCATTTCTTACAACACCTATAACTTTTCCAGTAGGTCCCACTCTCTTTACTGCTTCATAAGCACAAAGCATTCCAGATTTTCCTGCCGAACCTAAAATTGCAACTGATTGACAAGGTTTTACAAGTTTTGCAACTTGTGCTGGTGCTCCTGCAACATCAAGTGCTGCTAAAGCAAGATTTTCTGGCATATCTTCTGGTAATACTGCATATATTCCACTTTCAAATAAAATTGCTTTACCCTTGATTTCTACTCTATCTATTGCAGGTTTAATATCTATTATTTCATCTATTCTTAATGGAGTTAATGAAAGTGAAACTAAAGTTGCTATTTTATCTCCAACTTTCAAATCAGTCTCTCCAACTAAATCATCACCAATTTTTTCTATTTTCCCTATTAACATTCCTCCAGAACCAGTTACTGGATTTTGCATTTTCCCTCTTTCAGCAACTATTTCTTTTATTTTATTTTTTATCTTTTCTACATCATGCCCAGCTTCTTCTTCTATTTGAGTGAAAGATGCTGAATCTATATTAAGAGCAATTACATCTATTAAAATTTCATTTGAGAAAATTTCCATGTCATTTGATATTTTTAAAGCTGGTTGTGGTAAAACTCCAGCAGGTTCAATAACCCTATGTGTACCATATTTACACCCTTTCTTCATATTAATCATTCCTCCCTTAAATTTTAACTTATTTTTTTAAACTTAATATTTCTCTTGCTTCATCAGGTGTTGCAATTTCTCTACCTAGCTCCTTTGCTAGTCTTACAACTCTTTCAACAAGTTCTCCATTTGATTTTGCTAAAACTCCTTTGTCTATATATACATTATCTTCAAATCCAACCCTTACATGTCCTCCCATAACTATTGCTAAGGCAGCCATTTGGAATTGATGTCTTCCTACACCTGCAACAGTCCAAGTAGAACCTTCTGGTATGCTTTCAGACATAAATACTAAATCTCTTGCAGATGCTGACATTTGTACACCTAATACAAAATCAAAATGCATTGGTTTTTGTATAAATCCTTGTTTTTGATATCTTATAGCATAATCTATCATACCTTTATCAAAAACTTCTATTTCTGGTTTTACTCCTCTTTCAATAAGAATTTTTCCAAAATTTTTAATTGTATTTTCTGTATTTACAAAAACTTCATCTCCACCAAAATTACAAGTTCCACAATCTAACGTTGCCATTTCTGGATGCAACTCTGTAGGTTGTAATCTTTCTAAATCTGTCATTCCTACAGCTCCACCAGTAGATGGTTGTATTATTACATCAGGACATTTTTCTCTTATTGCATCTATACATTTTTTAAATCTTTCTTTATCTTGAGTTGGAGTTCCGTCGTCTTCTCTAACATGTAAATGAATTATACTGGCTCCAGCTTTATATGCTGACTCTGCTTCTCTTGCTATTTCTTCAACAGTATAAGGAACGGCAGGATTATGTTCTTTTGTTACCTCAGCTCCACAAATAGCTGCTGTTATTATTAATTTTTCCACTTATACCCTCCTCAATCAACTTTTTTATTTTTTACCTCTTTGTTTGTTTTTAGGTGTTACACAAGTTCCTGTTGCTCTACAAACAACTATAGGTTCTGCCAAAACATCAGCAGCTGATTCAGAAATATCTGGTCTTGGAACTATAACTTTTCTTGCTTCAAACACCATTTTTCTTGAGCTATTTCCTACATTTACTATTTCACCAACAGCTTCAATATAGTCTCCAGCAAAAACAGGAGCCATAAATTCAACACTGTCATAGGCTTTAAATAATCCTTCATCTCCATCTAATTGAATTAAAAGCTCAGTTGCTACATCTCCAAAAAGTTGTAACATTCTTGCTCCATCAACTAAATTTCCACCATAATGTGCATCGTGAGAACTCATTCTCAATCTGATTAATGATTTCATACCATCCTCCTTAAAATAAACCTAACCTAATAATAAAAATAGAGGTATACATGGTTTGCCCAATCCTATTCTGTATCGATTAAAGAAAAACTATAAAATAGCTCTCCATACTCAAAAAGAATATGACAGTCAATGTTCGTTTACATTGACCAAGAAACTTAACTATAAGCAGTTAATGTTCTTTCGGCAACTATGCTCTTCGAAACAAAGTATCGAGGCTTATCTCTTAACAACTTTGCTCTACCTTACATACATGCACCTCTATTTTTCATTATTTATTTAATTGTATTTTTGTATGGACACTATCTATCCCTCTTTTAATACTTAAATTATATTATTTAAAAAAATAATGTCAAACTATTTTTTAAAAAATAGTAATATTTTATAAAAAATAAAACTATAAGTTCTAAAATAAAACATTTATAATTTATTTATTAAAAAAGTAAAGAATTAAAATTTTATTAAATCTATATAAAAAACTATGATATTATTAGGTTAATATCATAGTTTTAGAAGATCATATGGAACAAAAAGAGACTCTAGATAAAAATAAAGCAAAAGAAATAATTTTTACTAAAGAGTATATGAGACTTATACCTAAGGAATTTGAGGATAAAAAAGAATTTATTTTAAATATTATTGTGAAAGAAATAAAAAAAGTCTCTTGACAGCCGTATGAGTTTTTACGAGCTCAATGAAATACTCTCCAGAGTAATACGGACGTCGGAGACTAATTTTTATACTAAATTTATACTCTCCTATAGAAAAAAATAAGAGATTCTTAATTGAATCTCTTTTAATTTTGTCTGTTGTAATTTTTATATTTTATATAATTTTGTAAAAGCTTATTAATCTTTCAACAGTTTGAACTTATGATTTTAAGTAACTTTAAGATTTTATAAAACTTTACTAAATAATATGGTGCCTGAGGCGGGACTCGAACCCGCAAGGTACAAATACCGGCAGATTTTGAGTCTGCTACGTTTACCAATTTCGTCACTCAGGCTTGCTAGATAATGATACACTCTTTTAATAAAAAAGTCAATATAAAATTTTCATTACCCTCCATTTTTTCGTCTCTATTATTAGATATGAATTATAAATATTTAAAATTTTAAACTAATTTGAAGTATCAATTTTTTTTCTATTATGAAAATATAAGAAAATAGCTGTTGTTATTATCATTGTCCCACCTATAAAACTGAATAAATCTGGAATAGTTGTAAATAATACATAATCCATTATCATACTCGTTATTATAATTACATAGTTATAAATAGAAACTTCCGATGCTGGAGCAAATGTATACGCATATGTAAGTCCGAACTGTCCTAATGCTGCTGAAATACCTATTCCACCTAATAATATCATAAATTCTACTAAGGAAGGTTTTACAAAATTTGATATCATCATTGGAAAAGCACAAATGACAGATAGTAATGAAAAATAAAACACATTTATTTCTGATTTAACCTTACCATTAAGATATCTTATTATAGTATAAGAAAAACCAGCTAAAACAGCTGAAAACAAGCCCACTAAACTAGGAATAACTGCTGGTGAAATACTAGGTTTTATTACAAAAACTACAGCTATTAACATTAAAATTATTCCTATAATTTGTTTTTTATCAACTTTTTCTTTCAAAAATATACAAGCACAGATTGTCACAAAAACAGGAGATAATTTGTTCAACATATTTGCTTCTGCCATCGTTAAATTCTCAAGAGCATAAAAATTAGCTACCATTCCAACGAAACCAAAAAAAGATCTCCCAAAAACAAATGGTATATTTTTTTTCTCAACTTTTATAGTTTCATGTTCTTGAAACAAGACAAAAGCTGACACTAAAAAACTTACAGAATTTCTAAAAAATACTTTTTCATATGTTGGTATATTTGGTAAATATTTTACTGCTATCCCCATAAATGTGAATCCAATTACAGATATTAACATCCAAAATATACCTTTAGTTTTTTTACTTATTGTCATACTACTGTCGCCTCACTTTGCATAATAATAGTATTAGTATCTTAAAAATAAAAAGAGTCTCTTGACAGCCGTATGAGTTCTACGAGCTCAATAAACACAGGCTCTTCGAACTAATACGGACGTCAGAGACTAACTTTGTTATTTGATTTTATGCTTTCCTATAGAATAAAAATTAGAATGTATATTTCAATCCCAATCCTGTTTTATTTATTAATTTATTTTCAACTATTGGAGATTTAGTTACCTCTGATCCATATTTTGTAACATCTATAAATGCAAAAGCCGAAAGTGATTTTGTAAAATAAAACTCTCCATATAAGTTTGCTGAAACTGAATAAGACATTTTTGGTGAGTATTCCTTTGTTATATTTCCACCTATCTCATTTTTATCAACTCCAAAATAATAATCAGTATATTTTTCTGAATAAATATTTGAACTTACAGATGGAACTATAACTAATCTTTCTACTGGCATAAAGAATGTAGATAACTTAGCTCCTCCAATTGCTCCTCTTTTTCCCAAACTAAAATAAGGACTTAAAGTTACATCTTTTGAGATTATTTTAAGTTTTATATCAGCTTTTAGACCAATAGATTGTTGAAAACTTCTTCTATTTATAGTGGAATAACCCGGATTCATTCTTGAACCTTTTATTGAATGTCCATCTTGAAGTTGAGCAAAAACAAAAGCATCAAAATTATCTTTATCTAAAAATTTTGCTCCAATTTCACTTCCTTGTAAATATAAATTTTCATATTTTAAATTAGCCCAAATTGGAAGAGGAAGAATTTCTCTTCCTTTATAAAGTGAATCCCTCTTACTTATCATTGTAGAAACAGATCCCTTAACTTCAGAAGCTACTGAATTTATCGATAATAAAGCTAAACTTAGCAATAAAATTTTTTTCATAAATATCTAATTCTCCTTATTTTTCTTTTTTTCTCTTTTTATTTTTTTAAAATTATAATTTCCTGCAACTTTTCTTTTAAAACTAAATAGATTAGTATTAGGAAATATTGCTATCCTTCTTATTTGATATAAATCATCTGAAAGACAAACTGAACCCGAATCAGTTGAAACTGTAAAAGTATAGCCTGCTTCCCTTGCCATTTTTTTTGCATAGTCATTTAAAATACCATAAGGATAGGCAAAAGTTATAATTTCTTTTTCAATTTTTTCTTCTAAAGGTTTCTTTACATCTACAATCTGATGTCTTATTCCTTCTTCTGATAATTTATTTAATTTTGGATGATTAAATGTATGAGCTCCGAATTCAATTCCATAATCTTGCATTTCTTTAATCATAAATTTATCCATAAGCTCGAACTTTTTTTCTCCTCCAGCATTAACGTCCCATTCATTATAAGTAGACTCCCCCATTAAAAATATGGTAGCTTTAAAACCAAATTCTTTTAATATTGGAAAAGCTAAATTATAGTTATCGACATAACCGTCATCAAAAGTTATCATAATATATTTTTTATTTCTTTGAAATCTATTTCTCCAACCAATTTTATTTAAATCTTCAAATGTAATAACATCGAAGTTATTATCTTTTAAATATTGCATATGTTGTCTAAAAATATTTTCATAGATATATGTTCCATATATTCCCTCATTTTCTGAATTATTTATAACTCTGTGATACATTACAACTGGAACTTCATATTTTTTCTTATCTACATACAAAGAGAAATATTTCTTTTCAATTTTGTCAACTATATGTTTCAAATTAGTTTTTAAAAATACCTTGTTTTTTAATTTTTCTTTCTCTTCTAATCCTAATTTTAAGGCTTTTTCTAAATCATTTAGCACAATATTTTTATCTATTATAGGATATTTCATAGAACCTATATCTCCAAAATTTGATGTAAGAGCAAGGTCTATATTTTGAGAGTCTATACAACCTATATATTCTGTTTCTCCTACTGCTATCACTGGTCTTTTATTTAATATTGATTCAAAAGCTACTCTTCCCGCTCCAATAACAACATCAGCTTCTAAAAATTTTAATTGTAAATCATTTACATATCCTAAAAATTCTATTCCCTTTTCTTTAAATTTTAAAAATTTTTCTGGAATATCTTTTCCACCAATTAATTTTATTTGGAAGTTTTTCAAAATTTCATCTTGAGCTAAAATTTCCAACAAATCGTAAGCTACATCACCTTTAGGTCCTGATAATCTACCTATAATAGAAATATTTTTTTTTGAATTTTCATCTTTTTTAAATTCTTTTTCAACAAAATTTATCGGATTTAAAATAACAGAAATTTTATTTTCATTGTATCCTATGTCATTTACCATATGTTTTTTTATATTTTCACAAACAGCTATTGAATAATCTCCAAATGCCTTTATTAATTTTCTACTAAAATGTACAGGTTGTCTACCATGGGTTGTTGTAATCAAAGGTATTCCAGCTAATTTACAAGCAATTTGACAACTCCATGAAGAGGCTCTTGAATTAGCATGAACTATATGTATATCTTTTTCTTTAATTATTTTATATAATTCTTTTATATGCTTTATTCTTTGTAATAAACTTCTTTTATTAAATTCTAATTTTATATATTCAGCTTTTGTTGGTATCGTTAAAGTATCAGAAACAATAAAAACATTATTTCCTCTTGCAATAAGTTCATCTGCTATTGTTGCTGCATATACTTCAGCTCCAGTTATTTCAAGCTGAGATAAAGCCATAAGTATATTCATAAGCTCTCCTTTTTAAAATTCACACTTTTCTATAAATTTATAAAAATCTATAATTATTTACATTGATAGCTTCATTCTCTATAGCATAATCAATTTCTTTTATCATTCTTGGGATATCCTCAGGTAAATTTCCCTTTAAATTTAAGTAATTTGAAGCATGATTAGCCCTAAAAATTATCGGACTTGTTATTTTAGAAATATCCATATTTGAAAGTATTAATTTCATTTCTTTTAGAACATCAATACCTTCCATATAGTCATATTTTCCTTCTTGCATAAGTTTATATAATTCTGTTCCTTCATATAATCTTAAATTTAAAATACTTGCATATTTTGGAGATATGTCTACTATAATTTTTGCTGTATTTATTGCATGCATCTTATTATCTTGATATTTCCCTAGTAAACCTGCTATCAAAGTTATAGATAAATCTATTCCTACACTCATAATTTTTTTTGAAAGTTCAACTATTTTTTCAGCTTTAATTCCTTTTTTAATAAACTTTAAAGCTTCATCATCTCCACTTTCCACACCTAAATATACTAGAGTTAATCCTTTTTCGTATAAAAGTTTTAATTCCTCAATAGACTTTTGATGAATAGCTATAGCTGTTCCATAAACTGAAACTCTCTTACATTCCGGAAAAACTTCTTTTATATAATCTAGTATCTCAACAAGAATTTTTGTTGGAACTACTAGTGCATCTCCATCGGCTAGGAATATTTTTTCCACTTCTCTATTTCTATACATTGCTCTAAAAGCATCTATATCTTCTTTTATTTTTTCTATCGGTTTTATAACAAATTTTTTATCCTTATACATACTACAAAAAGTACATCTATTATGTGAACACCCCAAAGTTATTTGAATAATCAAGCTATATGCTTCACTTGGTGGTCTGTATAATGGAAAATCATATAAATCGTACATATTTTTGTATCCTTCCTTTTATATTTCAAAAATCTCTTGCAATTTTTTCCCTATTGCATCTTCATTATTATTACCAATTACTTCTACATTTGGTAAACTTTCAATCAATCTCTTATTTGCATTTCCCATAATAAAAGGTTTCCCAACAAAACTAAGCATTTCATAGTCATTCATGCTATCTCCAAAAGCAATAACTTCATTTGGACTTATATCCAATATTTTTAAAACTTTTTTTAATGTCTCAGCTTTATTAACACCTTTTTTCATAAATTCTAAGCAATATGGAGATGATATTGTAATACTTAAATCATTTTCTAAATCTTTCACTAATTTTTTTTCTAATTTTTCTAAATCATTTTCCTCTGCTAAAAAAAATATTTTTGTAACAGCTCCATTTTTAAATTTATCTAAATCTGTTATCTGAAATTGAAATCCAGATTCCTCATGAAATTCTCTAAGTCCCTCAATTTCATATTCAATAAACCAATCATTGTCTAAATAAATATTTCTATGATATTTTTTTCTATCTAAATCATAGGATAACAATTTTTCTGTAAATTTTTGTGGTATATCTTCTGCAACAATAACTTCATTTTTTTCATTATGGGCTCTAGCTCCATTTGATGTTATTAAAAATGAAGATAAATTTAAAGTATCTCTATAGTGTTTTGCATCTAAAAATGGTCTTCCAGTAGCTATTAAAAATTTTACTCCTTTTTTTTCAATTTTTTTTATAATATCTGCTGTGTAATCAGAAATTCTATGTTGAGATGTAAGTAATGTCCCATCCATATCACATACAACTAATTTATAACTCATTAATAACTCCTTAAAAATAATAATTTTATTATATCATAAACACGAAATAAAAAAAGACCATTGTAATTTTGAATATAAAAGATAAAAGTCAAATAAATTACTAGCGTAGATTTTATATAAAACCAAAGTAAGTAAATCATATAAATTTTGGCATGTTTGAGTATAATAAGTTTACCAAATTTAGAATAAATATTGTTTTTATCATTAAAAATCCACTCAGTAATAAATTATTTTTTTATTTTTTACTAAACTACAACAGCCCCTCTATTATATTTGATGTAATATGTAAGATTTAATCTTAACCCTCGGTATTAAAGAAATTTTCTTCAACCAAATTCCTTAACGCAGAAATAAAGTTTTTTAGATTATTTTCTACAGTTATTTCATCTTCTCCCTTTACATTAATTTCTTTATTTTCTACTTTTTTCTTTAATATTCCATATATATCATCATCTGTTTTTGTCCCATCAAACAATGATACTATCATGAAAATTTTAAATTTCATATCCTCAACTTCGTATGTTAAACCTAATATATTTGAAAAAGAAATAATCGGATTCTTTGAAGTAGCAAAATATTCCAAATATCTTTTATATTTTGGTATAATATTCAATTTCTCCTGTCTTTCTAAAATCTTTTTCTTATTAAATATTTCAATATCTTGTGAATAAATTAATTCCAAAATTAAAGTTGCTACTTCTTTTAATTCTATTTTATTGTTTAATTTTTCTACAATCTCATCTAAACTTAAAGTTTCTGGATATATATTACTTAATAAGTCCAATATTTCTTCTAAATGGCTATTATTTGTCAATTTTATCTTATTTGAAAGTAAATATTTTCTATCTTCATTTTTAAAATATCTCCCTCTATAAAATAATTCTTTTAAATTAGAAATTTTTATATCTTTAGAAATATTTATATTCTTTAAATTATCAGCATGTGTAATAATACTACTTCTAAATTGGGTATCATTTATATAGTCATAATATTGCTCTTTTGCAATATAATCCTCTCCACATTCATTATTTATCTTTTTTTCTACCTCTTCATCTAAAAGTGGAAATGACTTCATAAATTGAGAATCTACAACGTGAACTAATTCATATTCTTTTAATTTTTCTGCGAAGTTATAAATATATAGTGGTTTATTATATAATTCAAAATATTCATGAAGAATATAATAATCATTTTTATTTAAAATTTCTTTAATACTTTTTTTCACTCTATCATTTTGCTGAGAATGATTAAGTATAAATTCTATAGCTCCCTTTCCAAAAGACACTCTATTTTCATTTGTTACTTCTACTCCTTTTTTTGATAAATATTTATCTCTAAAAGTCATAATATCCTTTGCTATTTCCATATTTTTCCATCCTGGATAAACATTATATGAAATCACAGCAACTCCATTTTTTGATAGAGATTTTTTTATTACATCTAAGATAGCATTTTGAACCTCTTCTGGAACCCAACTATAAACTCCATGGCAGATTATATAATCAAATTCTCCAAATTCTCCTTTATAATCTACAATATTTTTCTGATAAAGTTTTATATTATCTGCTCCTAAGCTATCTATCAATTTATTACCTTCATCAACTTGTACTTTCGATAAATCTAATCCTATTACTTTTGATTTTGGATTAGCTAAAGCAAAAGGGATTATATTTCCCCCAAATGAACAACCTATTTCTAATACCCTTGCTGTTTCTGTATCTGGTGTTTCAAAATTCAGTAATTTAAGATTCGATTTTAATTTATTTGGTTGTGTATTATAAAAAGTTTTTGATATATAAGGAACTTCATCATAACTCATTTCTAATTTTTTCGTATTTTCTATCATATTTTTCTTCCTCCAAAAAGTTTTTTCATTACATAAGAAAGTACAACTTAAAATACTAAAAATAGTCTCTGGCATCCATATCAGTTAAAAAAATCATATATTTATCAAGCTATAGGGATGTCAAGAGAAATTTATTTAATAAATAATAGTGATTATTTTTATCCTAAGTTTTTATAAAATAAAAATTAAATTTTAATACAAACTTCTAACTATAATTTATTAAACTAATATTTTTTCTACTCTTTTATCTTCTTTATTTTCTTCTTCTTTAAACATATCATTCATATTATTACCTTTTCTTTTGTTTAGTAAATAAACTATTGGTGTTGCAACGAATATTGAACTATATGTACCAGCTAAGATTCCTATTAAAAGAGTCATTATAAAAGTTTTTAAACTTGCTCCTCCAAAAACTAATATTGCTACAACCGAGAATAATGTAGTTATTGATGTATTTAAAGATCTTACCATAACTTCATTTACCGAATCATTCATAACATCTTCGAGAGAACCACCAGTTTTAGCTTTTCTTCTTAAATTTTCTCTTATTCTATCATAAATTACTATTGTATCATTTATTGAATATCCAAGTATCGTTAATATTGCTGCTATAAATGGTGTATCCACTTCATAACCCATAAGTGCTATAAATCCAACAGCTATTATAATGTCATGTAATAAAGATAAAATTCCTCCAATAGCAAAGCTAAATTCAAATCTTAATGTTATGTATAACACTATCAAAATAGAACCTATCACAAGTGAATAAATTGCAGCTTTTTTCAAGTCATCTCCAACACTAGCACCAACTTTTTCTTCTTTATCAAGTGTATAAGTCCCTAATTTTTGTAAATTTTCCATAACTTTATCTTGTTCTGCTTTAGTTAATTCTGGAACTCTTATAATTACTGTTCCATCATCTGAAATTTGAACCTTTCTACTATTTGAATTAACTTGTGGTAATTCTCCTGATAATTCATCTAAATTTTCATTTATTTGTGGCAATGTCATAGCAACATCATTATATTTTAATTGAAATAAATTCCCTCCAGAAAAATCTATACCATAATTTAAGCCTTTTGTAAAAAATATTACTATTGATAAAGCTACTAAAACTATAGATATTGAAAGATATATTTTTATATTTTTTATAATATTTAAATTAGTTTTCATTATTTGCCTCCTTTAAAGATACTCCAAACAATTTAGGATCTTTAAAATTAAACATACTTACAAATGTTAAAAGTAATATTTTAGTTGCTGTAATTGCTGTAAACATAGATGCAAGTGTACCTATTGCAAGAGTTACTGCAAATCCTTTTATTGGTCCTGTACCAAAAACAAATAATATTGCTGTAATTATTAAAGTAGTTAAATTTGAGTCAAATATTGCAACAAACCCTTTATTAAATCCAGATTCTATTGAATTTTTTATCGTATTTCCAAATCTTAATTCTTCTTTTATTCTTTCAAAAATAATAACATTAGCATCTACTGCCATACCAAGTGATAAAATAAATCCTGCTATACCTGGTAAAGTTAAAGTTGCATCTATAAAATTCAAACAAGCAAAAGTTATAAATCCAAATAAAATTATTACTAAATCTGCTATAATTCCAGGAAGTCTATAGAATATCAACATAAATACCCATATTAAAATTATTGCTACCATACCTGCATTTTTACTTTGAGCTATTGATTCATCTCCAAGTGTAGCTCCTACAGTTCTAGTTTCTACTATTTCTGCTTTTATTGGTAATGCTCCTGCATTTAATAATGCTGCTGTTCCCTTAGCTTCTTCAACAGAATAATTTCCAGTAATAGCACCATTTCCACTAGGAATTTCTGTATTTATTTTTGGTGCTGTTTGAACAACTCCATCAAGAGTTATTGCAAGTTGTCTTCCTATATTCTCTCTTGTTATCTTTGCAAACTCTTGAGCACCTTCTGCAGTCATTTCAAAGGAAATTTGTGGTCTACCTAAATTATCATATGAAACATCAGCTTTTTTTAATGCTGAACCTGTAAGTAAAGTTTCTCCTAAAGTACCATCTTCATTCATTATTTTAAATTCCATAAGAGCAGTCTTACCTATCAAATTGATTGCATCCTCCGTATTTTGAAGACCTGGTAATTCTATAATTACTCTATTATCTCCAGCTTTTTGTATTGAAGACTCTGCAACTCCTATTCCATTAATTCTTCTGTTTAAAACTTCTATCAATCTATTCATAGCTTCATTATCTATTTTTGTTTTTCCATCATCTACGGCTTCAAGCACAACATAAGCTCCACCTTTTAAATCTAATCCCAATTTAATAGGTTTCATTAAGCTAAACCATAAAGATACAGCAAAAATTCCAATAACTAAGAACAATCTTAAAACTAGTTTCTTACTCATCTTTTCCTCCATCTTTTATTTTTTCATATCTAAATATGTTTGTAATATAATTGAGGCAGCAACTTTATCAACTACCTTTCTCTTTTCAATAGCTCCCTTTGTATTAAGCTCAGTTAATATATTATCAGCTATTACTGTTGAAAATCTCTCATCAACTTCTATTATTTCAGCATTAGGTATTTCTTTTTTTATCTTTTCTATATATTCTCTTACCTTCTCAGCTTGTCTTTTTTCTTCTCCGTTTAAGCTTTTCGGTATTCCTACAACTATAGATTCTGTATTATTTTCTTTACATATTTCTACTATTCTTTTAACGGATTTTACTTTTTTTCTATTAATAGTTTCAAGTGGAGTAGCTATTATACCCATAATATCAGATCTTGCTACTCCTATTCTTACATCTCCAATATCAAGAGCTATATATCTTTTCATTATACCTCTCTTTTATTTTATAACTTATATTTTTAATTGATTTTCTATAATAGTTCTAACTTCTGCAAAAGCATCTAAAAGTTTAGTTTCATCTTTTCCACCAGCTTGAGCAAAATCAGGTCTTCCTCCACCTTTTCCACCAGTTATTTCAGCTAATTTTTTAACTAAATCTCCAGCTTTTAATTTATCAGTTAAATTTTTTGTAACTCCAACAGCAAAACCTAGTTTTTCTTGTGTTGTTGCAAGAACTACTACTGCTTTTTCATAACTATCTTTGATAGTATCTATCATAGTTCTTAAATCTTCAGATGATTTATCTTTGAATGCAGCTATTAACACTTTAGTTCCATTTACTTCTTCCATTCCAGTTAACGCAGCCTTTGTTTCAAACAAAGCAAGTTTTTGTCTTAAAGTTTCTAATTCCTTTTCAGTTTCTTTTAAACTTTCTAAAGTTTTTTCAACTTTATCAACTAAATTAGTAGTATTAGCTTTCAATTTCTTTTCAATTTCTCCTAAAACATTAGCTTCCTCTCTTTCTAACAAGTAAGCTCCGAATCCTGTTTTAGCTTCAATTCTTCTAACTCCTGCTGCAATACCACTTTCAGATGTAATTTTAAACATTCCTATTTTTCCTATGTTATCTATATGTGTCCCTCCACATAATTCTGTTGAAAATCCTGGAACATCAATAACTCTTACAACATCTCCATATTTGTCACCAAATAACATCATAGCTCCAAGTTTCTTTGCTTCTTCTATACTATGATGACTAATTCCAACATCTATTCCCTCTCTTATTTTTTCATTAACAATCAATTCAATTTTCTTTAATTGTTCTTCTGTTAATGCTTCATAATGACTAAAGTCAAATCTTAGTTTATCTGGTTCTACAAGTGATCCAGCTTGTTGAACATGAGTTCCCACAACTTCTCTTAATGCTTTGTGTAATAAGTGAGTAGCAGTATGATTTTTAGCAGTGTCTAATCTTCTAAGAGCATCTATTTCTAAAGTATACTCTTGATTTTCAATAGCTTCTCCTTTTTCAATTTCAACAGTATGTATAAAAATATCTTTTTGCTTTTGTACATCTAAAACTTTTGCTGAAAAATTGTTTGAATAAATTTTTCCTTGGTCTCCAACTTGACCACCAGATTCAGCATAAAAAGGAGTTTTATCAAATATTAATAAATATTTACCATCTTTCCCTTCTCTACTACTTAAAAGTCTTCCATTATCTTTTATATTAAAATAACCTGTAAATTCAGTAATACCATGTTTATCATAAAATTCTTCTATAAAGCTATCTTGCCCTTTTTCCATTACAACTTCTCTAGCTGATCTAGCTTTTTCTTTTTGTTCTTCCATTTTAGCTTCAAACTCTTCTTTTAAAACTACTATTCCTCTTTCTTCAGCTATTTCCTCAGTAAGTTCGTAAGGGAATCCATAAGTATCATACAATTTAAAAGAGATTTCTCCACTTAATTTATTTTCTTTTTTTGCAATTAAATTATCTATTTCTTGATTAACAAGTTGTATACCTTGATCCAGTGTATATGAGAATTTTTCTTCTTCAATTTTTACAATTTTTTTAATATTTTCAATATTTTTCTTTAAATCTGGATAAGCATTTCCAAAATGTTCAACAACAGTATCAACCAATTTATACATAAATAAATTTTTGTATCCTAGAAGTCTTCCATGTCTTACAGCTCTTCTTAAAATTCTTCTTAATACATAACCTCTTCCTTCATTTGATGGAATTACACCGTCATTCACTAAGAAAGTTACTGCTCTTACATGATCAGTTATAACTTTTAATGAAAAATTTACATCTTTATTTTCCCCATATTTTCTTCCTGTTATTTCTCCAGCTTTTTCTAAAATTGGAAATAACAAATCTGTTTCAAAATTATTAGATTTTCCTTGGACAACAGCAGCTATTCTTTCAAGTCCAGCTCCTGTATCTATATTTTTTTTAGGTAATGGTTGTAAACTTCCATCTTCCATTTTATTCCATTCAGTAAACACTAGGTTCCAAATTTCTATAAAACGATCATCAGTTCCTTCATCTCCAATTTTTGTGTTTTCATCTCCACCATATTCAACACCTAAATCCACATGAATTTCAGAACAAGGTCCACAAGAACCAGTAGGCCCTGCTGACCACCAGTTTTCACTTTCCCCCATTCTAACTATTCTTTCTTTAGGAAAATTACATTTTTCTATCCATATTTTTTCTGCTTCATCATCTGTAGTAAATACAGTTACCCAAAGTTTATTTTTATCTAATTTTAAAACCTCTGTAACAAATTCCCAAGACCACATAATAGCTTCTTCTTTAAAATAATCTCCAAATGAAAAGTTTCCTAACATTTCAAAGAAAGTATGATGTCTTGCTGTTCTTCCAACGTTTTCTAAGTCGTTTGTTCTTATACATTTTTGATAAGTTGTAACTCTTGGACAAGGAGCTTCTTTTTGTCCTAAAAAATATGGTTTAAATGGTACCATCCCGGCAACTGTTAAAAGTAGAGTTGGATCATCTGGAATAAGTGATGCACTTTCAAAATGTTTATGTTGTTTTTCCATAAAAAACTCTATAAATTTTTCTCTAATCTCATTTCCTGTTAACATTAATTTCCTCCTAATTAATCTAATTTAAATTTTTCTCCTAAATATATTCTTTTAGCTTCTTCATTATTTGCTATTTCCCTAGCAGTTCCTTCTATAAGAACTTTCCCTTTTGACATAATATAAGACTTATCTGTTATACTCAAAGTTTCTCTTACATTATGATCCGTTATTAAAATTCCTAATCCTCTTTTTTTCAAATATCTTATTATATTTTGTATATCTTCAACAGCTATAGGGTCAACACCGGCAAAAGGTTCATCAAGCAAAATAAAACTAGGATTGTTCGCAATTGTTCTTGCTATCTCAATTCTTCTTCTTTCTCCACCTGACAACGAATAACCTAAAGAATCTTTCACATGCGTTAATTTAAATTCTTCAAGCAATCTATCCACAGTTTCTTTTTGCTCTTTTTTTGAAATATTTTTCATCTCAAGTACAAGCTCTATATTTTCTTCCACAGTTAAATTTCTAAAAACTGATGGTTCTTGAGCCAAATACCCTATTCCCATATTAGCTCTCTTGTACATAGGTAATGTCGTTATTTCTTGTTCTCCACAAATAACTTGCCCCTCATCTGGTTTTACTATCCCTGTTATCATATAAAAAGTTGTCGTTTTTCCAGCACCATTAGGACCTAAAAGTCCAACTATTTCACCCTTATTTACCTCTAAGCTAACCTTATTTACAACCTTTCTATTTTTATAGCTTTTTACAAGATTGTTAGCACTCAAACTAATCATTATTTAGCTCCTTTTTTACTATTCATTGCATCATTTAAACTAGTTCCTATAGATTTAGCTGTTACATAATCAACATGAACATTTCCTTTTGCTTTAATTTTTCTAGTAGTCATATCATAGTGCCCTTCATTTGCTATCATTACTGCATCTTTAGTAACTACTTTTACATTTCCATAAACATCAGCTATAGTTCTTGTAACACTTCCTCTATTAGCTGTCAATACTGTCTCTTCATTTTTTTCATTTATATCTCTTATATGAACATCTTTATTTAAATTTATAAGCTCTTTATCTATAAATCCTGTTACACTTTCAGATTTTACAACAGTTTTCCCCTTATTAGCGTTATCTATTGTTAAAACGGGAGTATTCTTTGCATAAACTTCATTTTTAACTAAATCTAGTTCTATATAATTTGAATCAATTCTCTTATTAGTTTGAGTAAATACTGATTTATCATTTACTATAACTTTTTTAGCTTTATAAGAGCCTCCTTGTTTTTCTAAATACAAGTCTGCTTTATCTCCTTTGAAAGTTACATCTCCTTCTTTTTGTTTTGCTTTTCCTTTCACATCTCCAGTGAAACGAATTAAGCCATCATTTATATTTCCCTTCGTTTGATTTGCTTGAAACTCATTTCCATCAGTAGATACAACTTTAGAATTTTTAGAAAAAATTTCTCCTGTCTCTTTATTAACTTTTCCATAGCTTGTATTTAATGTGTATTTATCATATTTTATAACTCCACTTGATGGAAGTTCTGCATCTTTACTATCTAAATTATATACAATCTTAGGTCCTGTGACACTGTCTTTTCCTGAACTCAAATAAGCATTTCCAATCAATTCCAAAACTTTTGTCTTATTATTCATAATCACAGTATTTCCTCTAGCACTTCTATTTGTTTCTTTCATATTAAAAGAATTTCCTTTAAATACAGAAGTCTTAGGATCATATGTTGCATTACTTACACTTCCTACCATACTTCTTGATGGATCTGATAGTTTTATAGGTGTATCTGAATGCATTAGTTCATCTTTATATGAATATCTTGCATTAGCTAAAGCTATTTTCATATTATTTTGTTTTAAATCTATCGGTCCTACTAAAGTAACATGATCTCCTCTTTTTATTTGAATTTCTTTAGCACTTCCAGACATATTATCTGTTTTATTTTCAAGAGTAATAGGTCCTTCTAATTTACCTAAAGATGTCAAATTATTATAAGTTAAATCGTGCCCTCTCATAATTGTACCTTTAGAATTTAAAATTATATTTCCAGGGCTTACAAGTTCCCCTGTCTTTTTATTATAAGTTATACTATTACCATTAATAATTGTAGTTTCATCAGAAGATTTTATAACATATGGTTCAGGGACATTTAAAATGCCTGTTTCTTCTACATAAGTTACATTTTTGCTTGTTAAACCATAATCTTTACTTTTTACAGTTATTTCCTCTTTAGATGAGAAATTTTTAGTAGAAAGATTGTATAATAAGTTTGTTCCTGTTACTCCTTCTCCTTTATCATTCCAAGAGTTAAAATATTTATTTGTACTTAAATCCTTAGTTACTGTATTGTAGTGAATATACTCAGCTTCTAAATTATTAGTTGGTGATGTATACAAGATTTTATTACCATACATATCTATTTCTTTTGTTTCACTAGAATAGATGAAATTATCTACCAATAATTTCTCTCCTTTTTGTGATGTTGCTTGTACATTATTAAATATTCTGAATTTTTTATCAGTCATATTATATTCAGCATTATCTGCTTCTAGTTTATATTCTGGGTTTCCACCTTTTATTTTTCCATAAACATTGATTAAGTCACTATTAGGTGTTTTTTCAATATAGTTTACATCAAACACATAATCTTGATACGTAAATTGAACATCTCCTGTAACTTTAAAACTTTGAGTCTCTTCGTTAAGTACTATATCCTTTCCTTTCAATCCTACATCAGAATATTTCATTTCAAAACCATCAGTTGCATAAATATTTTTTTCATCTACATTAAGATATAATTTTGAAAAATTTCCTGATATCTCTCTATTTTTCTTAGTACTTTCTGTGTCTTTTTCTTTAGAACTATTTGTTATTTTAATATTCCCATCTAAAAATATTTTTTTATCCTTGTCGTTATAATTAGCTCTGTCAGCTAATATAGAAAAATACTGATTCTTTATTACAACATTTCCTTCAAGACTTATATTGTCCATTGCAACTGTTGTCTTAAAAGTATTTCCTGATATTTCTATCCCTTTTTCTTCATTAATTGCTGACAATGGTTGTGTTGAAATAAGTTCTTCTGTTTCTCTGTTATACTTCAATTCACTTGCATTTATTTTCCAACCATTAGGGCTAATTCCAACAATATTAGAATTTAGTAACAAATTTCTAGCTTTATCTAAAAATACATTATCTCCACTTAAAAGCATTCCTTTTATTTTAGCCTTAGCTTTTTCAAACTTACTTTCTTTTTCATCGATATAGTCTATTTCTTTTTCTGCCTCAACATAATAATCTTCATTTTCATAAACAGCATTAGTTGTTTCCATTATTTTCTTTACATTTCCTATATCTTTGTCTGAACCAAAATAGTTGAAATATCCTAAAATCACTGCAGCTATTCCAATCCCTGTGTACAACATTTTCTTTTTATTCATTATTTCCTCCAGTAAGAATTTTTTTCATCTCACTCAATTTTAATAAGCTTTCTAAAGGACTCATCGAATTTAAATCCATTTCTTTAAGTATTTCTAAAACTTTATTTTCTTCTTCTGAAAAATTTTCTATGATTGTTTCTTCAACTTCTTGCTCATCAACCTCAGAGAAATCTCCAAATAACATCATCTGTTCTGCTTTTATCTTACTTTCTATTAAATTCTTTCTATTTTCTAATTTCTTTAGTATTTTTTTTGAACGATTTAAAACTTCATTAGGTACTCCAGATAATCTAGCAACTTCTATTCCATATGATTTATCTGCTCCACCTTTTACAATTTCTCTTAAAAAAACTATATTTTTCCCATTTTCCTTCACTTCAACTCTAAAATTTACAGCTTTTTCCAACTCTTTTTCAAGCTCAGTTAATTCATGATAATGAGTTGCAAATATAGTTTTAGCTCCAATATTGTTGTGTATATATTCTGTTATTGCCGTTGCAATAGAAATCCCATCATATGTAGATGTGCCCCTTCCTATTTCATCTAAAACAATAAAAGACTTTTCTGTTGCACTATTTAATATACTTGCAACCTCCGTCATCTCTAACATAAATGTAGATTGACCACTTATCAAATCATCACTTGCTCCAACTCTTGTAAAAATTTTATCTATAATGGGTATCTTTGCATAATCCGCTGCTACATAAGAACCAATATGAGCCATAATAATATTAAGTGCAATTTGCTTCATATATGTTGATTTACCTGACATATTTGGTCCTGTTAAAATTATTAAATTTTTTTCATTGTCTAAGATTACATCATTTTTAACATAATCTCCACTTGAAATTAATTTTTCTACAACAGGATGTCTGCCACCTTTTATTTCTAAAATATTTTCTTTTGTCATTTCAGGTTTTACATAAGAATTTTTAACTGCTATATGAGCAAAATTTGAAATCACATCTAAATTAGAAATATTTTTTGATAAACGATAAATACTTTCAATCTTTCCTTTTATTTCAGAAGAAAGTTTTTTAAAAATTTCATATTCTAAGGCTTCTATTTTACTTTTAGCCGTAATAACTTTTTCTTCATATTCCTTTAAATCTTGAACTATATATCTCTCACTATTTACTAAAGTTTGTTTTCTAATATAATCCTCTGGCACTAAATCTTGATTCGCTTTTGTTATTTCTATAAAGTAGCCAAACACTTTATTATATTTAATTTTTAGACCTTTTATACCTGTTCTTTCCCTTTCTCTTTGTTCTATTTCAAGTATAAAATCTTTTCCCAATTTGGAAATTCTTCTTAATTCATCTAATTCTTGACTAAAGTTATCTTTAATAATTTCCCCTTCTCTTATTGAAAAAGGAGCATTTTCATCTATAGTAATTTCTATCTTGTTATAAATATCTAGTAAAGTTTCTAAATCTAACTCAAATATATCTTTTATATCTTGATGTTCTTTCAAAATTTTATATATTTCTATCGATTTTCTTATTGATTCTTTTAAAAATAGAAGGTCTTTTCCATTTTCAGTACCGTATATTATTTTCCCTGCTATTCTTTCAATGTCGTATATTTCTTTTAGCTTTTCTCTTACACTTTCTCTTAAAAGAACATTTTTGAAAAAATAATCAACATAAAATTGTTTTTTTCTTATTTTATCTATATCTAAATAAGGGTTTTTTATTATTTTTTTTAGTTCTCTACTACCTATTGATGTCATACAATCATCAAGAACTCCAAAAAGCGTTCCTCTCGCTTCCTCATTTCTTTTAGGAACTAAACTCAAATTATTTTGAGTGCTTATATTTAATTCCATTATATCTTCAATATTTTTGTATTTTATCTGCTTAAAAGTTAATTCATTTCCCTTTTGTAACTCATCAACATATTTAAGTAAATTTGCTGAAGCTGAAATCGATATTTCTTTATTCTTTAAAGCAAATGTCTCTGTTGAAATAATATTAAAATGATTTGTTATGTACTCTTCAGCCTTTCTTACATTTATTATTTTTGTAAATTTTACTCCTGCCAAAGAAGTTCTATCTTGTAAATTAGCCTTGTATTCATCGTAAGTTTTTTCATCTAAAACTATTTCACTAGGAGCAATTTTATTTATCTCTCCCAAAGTTTTTTCAAAGAAATTTTTTCCATTTATTTGAAAAACAGAAAATTCTCCGGTTGTTATATCCGCATAAGAAATTCCCACTAAATTTTCTGCTGTATTTATTTTTATACAAGCTATATAATTATTATTTTTTTTATCTAGAAAATCTGTGTCTATTATTGTTCCAGGAGTTATTACTCTTGTCACTTCTCTTTTTACTATTCCAACAGCTGTTTTAGGATCCTCAACTTGTTCACAAATAGCTACACTGTATCCTTTCTCAACAAGTTTTGCTATATATGATGCTACACTGTGATAGGGAACTCCTGCTAAAGGCACATCATAGTCTTTTTCTCTATTTCTTGTCGTAAGGGTAAGTCCTAACTCTTTCGCTGATATCTTTGCATCTTCAAAAAACATTTCATAAAAATCTCCCAATCTAAACATCAGGATTTCATTTTTATATTCTTCTTTAATTTTCTTATATTGTTGCATTAAAGGTGTATCAGCAGACATTTTTTCCCCTTTCTTTGTTTTATTTATATTTTTAATAATAAAAACATTTTTACATCATTATATTTTACCAATAATACAACAAATGTCAATGAATTTTTATATACTTTTGCATATGAGTAAATTGAAATTTTAAAAACTGATACTAACTTTAAAAATCTAATTTTGATTTGTAAATTTTAATTTGTCAACCTTATTATAGCCCCTGATAGCCGTATGAGTTCTACGAGCTCAATAAACACAGGCTCTTCGAACTAATACGGACATCGGGGCTATCTTTTGGATAATTTAAAAATAAGTGAGTTATTTTTCCAGATTTTAGATTAAAAATCAAATAGAGTGAGCCGAACAAATCTTGGCGTGTCTGAGCTAACTTGTTAGCGAGTTTTGCCAAATTTGTAGCGAACTCTTGATTTTTAATCGTTAAGAAATCTGGTTATAACGAACTATTTTTAAATCAACAAATTAAAATTTATCTGACTCGTAAAACTCATACAACTGTATAAATCTTTATTTAAATAAAAAATATAAACTTGATTTCTAATAGAAAAAAATTATATAATAATACAACAAAGAACAAATCACATTTTTTTAAAGGAGATACAAAATGCTTTTTATTTGGTTATTAATATTAAGTTATGTTATAGGTGCTATTCCTACTGGAGTATGGTTAGGAAAAATTTTAAAAAATAAAGATGTTAGAAATTATGGAAGTAAAAATAGTGGTGCTACGAATTGTTACAGAGTTTTAGGAAAAAAAATTGGTATAGCAGTATTAGTTGGAGATGTATTAAAAGGTTTTTTACCTTTGCTTATTGCTTCAAAATATCTACCTAATAAAAATCTATTAATAATTTTAGGTCTTGTTTCAATATTAGCTCATACTTATTCTGTTTTTATTGCATTCAAAGGTGGAAAAGGTGTTGCAACAAGTTTAGGAGTTTTCTTGTATTTTATACCAAAAATTATCATATTACTTGTAGCTATTTTTGCTATGATAGTTTATTTCACTAAATATATATCACTAGGTTCTGTAACCGTTGCAATTTTACTACCTGTTTTTGTTTTCATGATGAATGATAATTTTTATTTATTCTTATTATCATTAATAGTATCTATTTTTGTAATATACAGACACAAAGAAAATATATTAAGATTACTTAATGGAACTGAAAATAAATTTAATTTATAGGAGGGGCTATGCATATAAAAGTTAATAGACAAGATTTTTTAAACTCTATAAGAATTGTTGAGAAAGCAATAAAAGAAAGTAAAATAAAACCGATTATTTCTTGTGGATATGTAAAAGTAAAAGATAATAGGTTGTATTTTACAGGAACAAATTTAGAAACTACAATAAAAACATCTATTTTTGTAGAAGAAGTGTATACTCCTGGGGAGATAGTTTTTTATCCGTCTATTATAGATGAATATATAAAAGAAATAAAAGATGAGTTTATCACACTTAAATTATCAAATAATAATGTGTTATCTATAGAAACTCAAGATTCTGTGACAGAATATGATGTTTTTAAAAGTGATGACTATCCAAATACATTTGAAAATATTGTGTTAGATAGTAAAAACTTTGTTTTTCAATTTAAAAGTGAAGAACTAGTTAGTATATTTGAAAAAGTATTGTTTTCTGCAGATACACCTGACAATATAGGTTTAAATTGTATTAGAATTGAAAGCATAGATAATAACTTACATTTTGTCTCTACTAACACTTATAGATTAACTTTTCTAAGAAAAACAATTGATAAGAGTATTGATAATTTTCAAGTTAGTGTGTTAGCTGAAACTGTCTCATATCTAATAAAAATAATAAAAGGTCTTCCTAACGATGATATAAGTATTTATAACGAAGGTGGCCATCTATATTTTCAATATAGAGATACTACAATAATTAGTAAATTACTAGAATTAAAATTCCCTGATTATGCTGGAATTTTTGAAAATATAGTGTATGACAAAAAATTAACTATAAAAAATGAAATATTGTTAAATCTATTAAAAAGAGTACTTATTTTTTCAAGAACTAATATGGAATCAAAATATTCATCAACTTATGATTTTAAAATCAGAGCTAATGGTGAGAAAAAACTAACTCTTTCTGCTTTAAATGAAGTTGCAAGAATAAACGAAGTTATAGATGTTGAGTACGAAGGAGAAGACTTAAAAATTTCTTTAAACTCTAAATACTTACTTGAATTTATACAAAATATTCCTAGAGACAAAGAAATTGAGTTAGAACTTAGATACCCTAACTCAGCAGTAAAAGTAACAGAAAAAGGTAATAATGATTATGTATACATCATAATGCCTTTAGCATTAAGAGATTAACTAGAACAAATATTAAATATAAATTTGGGGTGAATTATGGAAGAAAATAAAATAGAAAAAGTTCTTAGAATTTTAGAAGAAGAAATAATTGCAGCTGAAGGTTGTACTGAGCCTATCGCTTTGTCTTATGTTGCAGCAAAAGCTAGAAAAATTTTAGGTAAAATCCCAACAAAAGTTAATGTATTTTTATCTGGAAATATAATCAAAAATGTAAAAAGTGTGTTAATTCCTAGTAGTAATGGAATGGTTGGAATTGAAGCAGCTATTGCTATGGGGCTTATAGCTGGAGATGATGAAAAAGAATTAATGGTTATAAGTAATGTTAACCAAGATGATTTAGTAGCTGTACAAAATTACTTAGATAAAAAAATAATCAAAACTTCTTTAGAGCCTGGGGATATCAAATTATATATCAGACTAGAAATTTCTGAAGGTTCTGATGAAGTAGTGCTTGAAATAAAACATACTCATACAAACATCACTAAAATAACAAAAAACGGCAAAATTCTGCTAGAACAAGTTTGTAACGATGGAGATTTTAATTCATCATTAACAGACAGAAAAGTTTTATCTGTTAAATTTATATATGATTTAGCAAAGAATATAGATATTGATTTAATAAGACCTATTTTTAAAAAAGTTATTACCTATAACTCAGCTATAGCTGAAGAAGGTCTAAAAGGAAAATATGGTGTCAATATCGGAAAAATGATACTTGATAACATTGAAAAAGGTATTTATGGAAATGACATTAGAAATAAAGCTGCTAGTTATGCAAGTGCAGGTAGTGATGCTAGAATGAGTGGTTGTGCTCTTCCTGTTATGACAACTAGCGGTAGTGGAAATCAAGGTATGACTGCCTCTTTACCTATTATAAAATTTGCTGCTGAAAAAAATTTATCTGAAGAGGAATTAATAAGAGGTTTATTTGTTTCTCATTTAACAACAATACATGTAAAGACAAATGTAGGAAGACTATCTGCATATTGTGGAGCTATTTGTGCAGCTGCTGGTGTTGCAGCTTCTCTTACATACTTACATGGTGGTAGTTATGAAATGGTCTGTGATGCTATTACAAATATTTTAGGAAATTTATCAGGAGTTATTTGTGATGGAGCTAAAGCCTCTTGTGCTATGAAAATATCTTCTGGAATTTACTCTGCCTTTGATGCTACAATGCTTGCTTTACATAAAGATGTTTTGAAATCAGGAGATGGTATTATTGGTGTTGATATTGAAGAAACAATAAAGAATGTTGGAGAACTTGCTCAAAATGGAATGAAAACAACAGATACAAAAATTTTGGAAATTATGACAAAATAAAAAAGTAAGAGGGTGTAAAAAATGTTAAAAAAGTTTTCAGAAGCACAAAAGTTAAATTATAACTATATGCTTTTTATTGAAATAGGAACTTTAAGCTCTGAAGATGATATTTCTAGTTTACAAGTTAAAGCTGTTACAATAGAAGGTTATTTTGAAACAATTAAACAAATTTATGATTATATCGAAAGTATGGAATTTATTTCAACTGAGAAAATAGATAATAAATGGGAATGTGAAATTTCAAATATCTATGATGTTAGTAGAAAAATATATTTCATAAAAAATGAAGGAGTTACTTTTAACGAAGTTGATGATACAGATATTGTTGATAGAATAGTCAATAGAGGTCCAAACAAATTAGTTAATAAGAGTAAAGAATATTTAGAGGCTAGGGTCTAAAATGAAAAGATTTCAAAATTCTACAATAGAGTATTCTTTAGAAAAAAATGAATTAGTTATAAGAGATGCTAACACTAATGGTATTTTTTTTGCAATAGATTTTTTTAATGACAAGCAAATAAAAAGAATTTTCTCATTATATCCAGTGAATGTTGAATTACAATTTGATGATAATCTTGAGTTGAAATTCTCTATTGAAACAAAAAACCATGAGCACAATGTTTTAACCTTGCTTTTCAACTTAAAGGAACTAACAGCTGATAAAAAATCAGTAATTAATATTCCTGATGAAGATGTAAATAATATTACTTTTAACTAATAAAAACTAGTAAACTATATTCAGATATATTATTTTTAATTTTATCACTTTATAATATCTATAAATGCTATTGTTCAAAATTTAACAATAGCATTTTTTATTCTAAAATAAAGTCTTTTGATAGCCGTATGAGTTCTACGAGCTCAATAAACATAGGCTCTTCGAACTAATACGGACGCCAGAGACTAACTTTTATTATTTAAATTTATACTTTCCTATAGAGTAAAAAAACTTTTTTTAAATTTTATCTTAGAAGTCATTGATTGATTTCAATAACTATGATACAATAATACCTAACAAATTAAATTAAGAATTAAATTTATGGAGGAAACAATGTATAAATATAAAAAAATATTATTAGGGTTTTTTCTTTTAGTTTCTACTCCTATTTTAACAAAAGCAGCATCTTTTGTTGAAACTTTAAACAATGATAAAATAGAAGTAATTGCAACTTATGATAATAAAATGCCTAGTGCTATAGAAAATATATATAAACCAAAATATACTATAGAAAAACCTATGTATTTAGATTATGTTTTTATTACATCTAGAGTGGCTAATTTAAGAAAACAACCTGATACTAATTCAGAAATTTTAGGAAAATATACTTATGACAACAAACTAAAACTTTTGAAGAAGATAAAATATGAAGGTAATATCTGGTATCTTGTAGAAGATGAAAATGGAGTACAAGGATATATAGCAGCTAGTGTTACTAAAAAAAGAGATTTTAGATTTCAAATGGCTGTAGATAAAATACATGATTTAGAAAACTTTATATCTTCTTCTCTAGATCAAGGTTATAAACTATCTACAACTCATACTTACATCCCAAATCCAAGCAATGCTAATGCACAAAGACAAAAAGATAAGTATGGTACGAGTTTAGATCAAAATTTACTTGGTATAAGTGCAAAAGGAGAAGAAATAATAATTCCTGACAGATCTGTAGTAAAAATTCTTGAAGATAGAGGTGATAAAGTTCTAGTTAAAGCTCTTTCTATCCCAGAAGAATTAGAGATACCTAAAGCTAGATTAACTAATTATCCTACTGTTAAAAAAGGATTTAGAAAGGTCGTAGCAATAGACATAGAAAATCAAAATTTTATGGTTTTTGAAAAATCTAAATCAACAGATCAATGGGAAATGATTAGTTATGTTTACACAAAAACCGGTATTGATAGTGAGTTAGGATATGAAACTCCAAGAGGTTTCTTTAATGTTCCTACTGTTAAGTATGTTATGCCTTACACAGACGAAACAGGTCAAAAACAAGGTTCAGCAAGATATGCTATAAGATTCTGTGGTGGTGGATATCTACATGGTACACCTATAAATGTTCAAGAAGAAATAAATAAAGAATTTTTTATAAAACAAAAAGAATTTACTCTTGGAACATATACAGGAACAAGAAAATGTGTTAGAACAACTGAAGAACATGCTAAATTTTTATTTGATTGGCTAGTTAAAAATCCAAATAAAAATTCTAATGAACAAAAACCAACTGAAGATATCTATTTTATAGCTTTTTAATCCTATAATATAGATAAAAAAGTCTCTTAACAGCCGTATGAGTTCTACGAGCTCAATAAACACAGGCTCTTCGAACTAATACGGACGTCAGAGAATAATTTTTGCTATTTAAATTTATACTTTCCTATAGATTAAAAAAATGGAGGATTTATGAAAAAATTAATTATATTAGGGCTTTTAGGAATATTAGCTACAGCTTGTAGTAGTACAAAATCTTATGATAACATCAAGAGTTTAGGTGTTGACTCAAATAGTGACTATTCTCTTGAAGATACTGGAAGTCAAAAGAAAAAATTAGAAGATATTATAGTTTTCAATGAAAAAGGTGTTTCAATTAGAAGAGAAGGAAATAATCTTATTTTATCAATGCCAGAATTAATCTTATTTGACTTTGATAAATATGCAATAAAAGATGGAATAAAACCATCACTTTCTACTTTAGCTAAAGCATTAGAAGAAAATAAAGACATACATATTAAAATTGATGGTTATACTGATTTTATAGGTAGTGAAGGATATAACTTAGAATTATCTGTTAAAAGAGCTAGAGCTATAAAAGATTATTTAACATCAAAAGGAGCTATTGAAGATAATATTTCAATAGAAGGTTATGGAGAACAAAATCCAACTGCTGATAATAGCACTGAAACTGGAAGAGCTAGAAATAGAAGAGTTGAATTTATTATCTCTAGAGGATAAAATATAAAAACAAATTATAGCTCCAGAACAGAAATGAATATATTTCATAAAGCTGGGGCTTTTTTGATACAACAAATTAGCTTTATTTAAAAATTTAGGAGGAAATATGTTAGCAAAAAGGTATACAGGGAAGAAATTAATCGATAATATTTTTACAACAAGTAGGAAAGCTAAACAAGCCATTGCAAAGTTTGGTAAGGAAAATGTTATAAATGCAACAATAGGGTCTCTGTATAATGAAGATGAAAAATTAGCAGTTTATAGTGTAGTGGAAGAAGTTTATAGAAATTTAGCTCCTGAAGACTTATATGCTTATTCTACAAATGTTATAGGAGAAGATGAATATCTTGAAGAAGTTATAAAAACTTTATTTTCTGAAAATTATACTGAAGAAATGAAAGGTATGCATATAGCTTCTATTGCTACTCTTGGTGGTACTGGTGCTATATCAAACACTATAAAAAACTACATGGATACTGGAGATAAAGTTTTATTGCCTAATTGGATGTGGGGAACTTATAAAAATATCGCTATTGAAAATGGTGGAAATTTCGAAACTTATGAACTTTTTAATGAAAAGAGAGGTTTTAATTTTGATAATTTTAAAACTAAAATTTTAGAACTTGCTAAAACTCAAACAAATGTAGTTGTAATCATAAATGAGCCTAGTCATAATCCAACAGGATTTAGAATGACTTATGAAGAATGGGAAAATTTATATAGTTTCTTTAAAACAATAAAAGATACTAATATAATTTTAATAAGAGATGTTGCTTATTTTGAATATGATGATAGATCAGAAGAAGAAAATAATAAAATTAAGGCTTTACTTTTAGATTTACCTAAAAATATCCTTGTTATTTATGCTTTCAGTTTATCTAAATCTTTATCTATCTACGGTATGAGAATGGGGGCTCAAATTGCTGTCTCTACTGATGCAGAAGTTATCCAAGAATTTAAAGATGCTACTTCATTTTCTTGTAGAACAACTTGGTCTAATGCTCCTAAAGGTGCTATGAAGTTATTCTCAACTATAATGAAAACTCCTGAACTAAAAGAAAGATTTCTAAAAGAAAAACAAGAATATATGAATCTATTAAATGAAAGAGCTAATATTTTCTTAAATGAAGCTAATGAAATTGGACTAGAATATTTACCTTATAAAAGTGGATTTTTTATCACTTTACCTGTGGGTGAAATAGTAGATAAGGTAATAGAAGATTTAGAAGAAAAAAATATATTTGTTATAAAATTTGACACAGGTATAAGAATAGGTTTATGTAGTGTTCCAAAAGTAAAAATAAATGGTCTTGCAAAAAAATTAAAAGATTCTATTGATAAATTTAAGAAATAATGGGAATTAAAAAACTTTTGGAAAGAAACCCTGTTATACCTGCTGTTAAAGATAGTATAACTCTTGAAAAGGCCTTATGCTCTAGTAATGAAATAGTTTTCATTATTATGTCAAATATAATAAATATAAAAGATTACTGTGAAAAATTAAAACTAAAAGGAAAAAAGGTCTATATACACATAGACATGATAGATGGTCTAAACAGTACTAACAATGGGATTGACTATATTGTTAATTCTGTAAAACCTGAAGGAATTTTAACTACAAAATCAAATGTTGTGGCTCATGCCTATAAAAATAACATAAATGTTATTCAAAGGTTTTTTATCTTAGATAGCCTTTCTTATGAAAAAGCTCTACAAAATATAAAAGAAAATAAAATAGTTGCTGCTGAGATTATGCCAGGTTTAATGCCTAAAATTATTAAAAAAATCTCTTCTCAAACTAATGTTCCAATTATAACTGGAGGTCTTATCAAAGAAAAAGAAGATATTATTAATGTAATCAATGCTGGAGCTCTATCTGTTTCTACAACAGAAGTTGAATTATGGGATATATAAAGTCTCTTGACAGTCGTATGAGTTCTACGAGCTTAATGAACACAGATTCTTCAAAATAATATGGATATCAGAGAGTAATTTTAGATATTTAATTTTATACTTTTTTATAGAATAAAACTGAGGATTAAAAGTCCTCTTTTTTATTTAGAAATTTATTTCAAAAAATGTTATAATTATAAAGTTAAAATAATAAAATGTAAATAATTTATTAATTTTATAAAGTCTTATAAATGAATAAAAATAACTGGAGGTCTAAATGCTAAGAGAAGATGGAAGAAAATTTAATGAAGAAAGAAAAATAAAAATAACAAAAGATGTTAATATTTATGCAGAAGGTTCTGTTTTAATTGAAGTTGGAAATACAAAAGTTATCTGTACTGCAAGTGTTAGTGAGAAAGTTCCTCCATTCTTGAGAGGAACAGGTAAAGGTTGGGTAACTGCTGAATACTCTATGTTACCGAGAGCAACAGGTGAAAGAAATCAAAGAGAAGCAAGTAAGGGAAAACTAAGTGGTAGAACCGTTGAAATTCAAAGACTTATTGGTAGGGCTTTAAGATCTGCTATTGATTTAGAGAAATTAGGAGAGAGATTAATTACTATTGACTGTGATGTTATACAAGCTGATGGTGGAACAAGAACTTCATCAATAAGTGGTGGTTATGTTGCCCTAGCTCTTGCTATAAAAAAACTATTAAAAGAAGGTATTTTAGAAGAAAATCCAATAATCTCGAATGTTGCTGCAATTAGTGTTGGAAAATTAAATTCAGATTTAATTGTTGATTTAAAATATTCAGAAGATTCAGCAGCTGAAGTTGATATGAATGTTATTATGAATAAAAAAGGAGAGTTTATTGAAATTCAAGGAACTGGAGAAGAAGCTACTTTTTCAAGAAAAGAATTAAATGGACTTTTAGATTTAGCTGAAAGTAGCATAAATAGAATTATAGAATTACAAGATAATATTATTAATGATGATGAATTAAAAATATTTTTAGCCACAGGAAATCAACATAAAATAGATGAAATAACTAAAATTTTTTCTGATATAAAAAATGTAAAAATTCTTTCAACTAAAGATGGTATATCTATTCCAGAAGTTGAAGAAGATAGAGATACTTTTGAGGGAAATTCTCAAAAAAAGGCTTTAGAAATTGCTAAGTATCTTAATATGATTGCTATTGCTGATGATTCAGGGCTTTGTGTTGATGCTTTAAATGGTGAACCTGGTATTTATTCTGCAAGATATAGTGGTACTGGTAATGATTTAGATAATAATAACTTATTAATCAAAAATTTACAAGGTAAAAATGATAGGAATGCTAAATTCGTATCAGTAATAAGTCTAGCTAAACCAAATGGAGAAGTTTACTCTTTTAGAGGAGAAATTGCTGGAAAAATTATAGATGAACCTAAAGGTAATACTGGATTTGGATATGACCCTCATTTCTTTGTTGGAGAATTTCAAAAAACTTTAGCAGAATTACCTGAACTTAAAAACAAAATAAGTCATAGAGCTAAAGCATTAGAAAAACTAAAAAAAGAATTAAAAGAAATTTTATAATTTTATAAATGATATTTATTTAACTTTATATTTTTCTGTATAAAGAAAGTCTCTGACGTCCGTATTAGTTCGAAGAGCCTATGTTCATTGAGCTCGTAGAACTCATACGGCTGTCAAGAGACTAATTTTTCTATTTAATTTTATACTTTTCTACAGAATAAAAAATCTAAATCACATATTATTTGATAATAAAAATAATTGACTTTTAACTATATTTAGTATATGATATTAGATATTATAATACTTAGGAGGTCTAATTATGAAAAAATATTTACTATCATTCTTACTTTTAAGTTCTATTTCAGCTGCTGCTGCACAATATGCTGATGGAACTTATAGAGGACTTTATATTTCTAAACAAGAAACTGAAGTTGAAGTTCAATTTGATCTAAAAGACGATGTAATTACTAAAGCTACTTACAGAGCATTACATTACAAAGGAAATGACTGGTTAAAAGATCCAGAATATGTAGCAAAAAATGGTGGATATATAAAACTTCTTGATGAAATAACTGGTAAAAAAATTCAAGCTGTTTTACCTACTCTTTACAACACAGAAGAAATTGAAACAGCTGGTGCTACTGTAAGAGAAACTAAAGTTAGAGCCGCTTTACAATATGGACTTAACCTTGGACCTTTTAGATTACCAAAAAAAGCTAAATAAAATTTTTTAATTTTTTAATACAACACCCCTCTAACTAAAAGTATGAGGGGTGTTGTATTTTTATTCTATAGGAAAGTATAAAAATAAATAGCAAAATTAGTCTCTGATGTCCATATTACTCTGGAGAGCATTTCAGTGAGCTCGGAAGAGTCATACGGCTGTCAGGAGACTTTATTTATTAATCCTAGTATAATCCTTCCAGTAATCTTATTATTTCATCATAATCATCAATCTGATTTATTTTTCTCTTTGCTTCTGTTGAGTTTTCTAGACCTTTTAAATACCAAGATATATGTTTTCTAACATCAAAAACAAATTTTTCATCATTATCAAGTCTAGTTCTTTTCAAATGTTCTATTGCCATTTTAATTTTATCTTCTTTTGTAGTTGGAGTTTTTATTTCTCCATATTCTAAAATTTCTCTAATATCTTCAATAAGCCAAGGATTTCCAAATATTCCTCTAGCTAACATAACTCCATCAACATTAGAATAAGATATTTTTTCAAGAGCATCTTCACCAGTAAAAATATCTCCATTTCCTATAACTGGGATAGAAATATTATCTTTTACTTCCTTTATATATTGCCAATCAGCTTTCCCAGAATATAGTTGTTCTCTAGTTCTACCATGGACTGTTATATGATCACAACCAATTTCTTCAGCAATCTTTCCAATTTTAATATAATTTTCTGGCTCTTTATAACCTATTCTAATTTTTATAGAAATTTTTGTGTCGTCTTTTAAACATGATCTCAATTCTGATAAAATAGTCCTTATTTTTTCTGGTTCTTTTACAAGAGCTGCTCCATAACCACAATTTACTATTTTTTTCATGGGGCAACCACAATTTAAATTGATATGTTTAACTCCTAAATTTTCAATATATTTTGCACTTGATTTTATTTTTTCAATATCTTCTCCAAAAATTTGAACAGCATTTCCTTCTCTTAATCTTAAAATTTTTGAAATTGTCTTATCATTCAAAACAGAAAGTGCATTTACACTGACCATTTCTGTAAAAATTAAATCTGGTTTAAATTCTTCTAATATTCCTCTAAAAGTATAATCTGTTACTCCAGCAATGGGAGCTATATATATTTTTTTCATATTTTCTCCGTTCTTATATAATAAATAAGATTAATTTTATCATATTTTTTATAAAAAATCTAATAATTAAAGTCTCTGACGTCCGTATTAGTTCGAAGAGCCTATGTTCATTGAGCTCGTAGAACTCATACGGCTGTCAAGAGACTAATTTTCATTATTTAATTTTATACCTTCCTATAAAATAAAAAAACTTTTTTAATTAATGTACATTATTTATGGATTTTAAAAAATTAAGTTTGCCTTTATTTTATTATTTATGATAGAATAAAAGTAGAAATTATTTAATAATCTAAAATATTGATTTAAAATGAGAGGAGACAAAATGAAAGATATTAGTTTTTTAAAAGAAAAAGCTAAAGAAATTAGAAGATCTATTGTTTCTATGATAGCTGAAGCAAAATCAGGACATCCAGGTGGTTCTTTATCTGCAACTGATATACTTACTGCTTTATATTTTTCTGAAATGAATATAGATCCTAATAATCCAAAAATGGAGGGAAGAGATAGATTTGTTTTATCAAAAGGACATGCTGCTCCTGCAATCTATTCTACTTTAGCTGAAAAAGGATATTTTTCTAAAGATGAACTATTAACTTTAAGAAAATTTGGAAGTAGATTACAAGGTCACCCTGATATGAAAAAACTTCCAGGTATTGAAATTTCTACTGGTTCACTAGGGCAAGGGTTATCTGTTACTAATGGTATGGCTCTAAATGCAAAAATTTATGATGAAAAATACAGAACTTACATCGTATTAGGAGATGGAGAAATACAAGAAGGTCAAATTTGGGAAGCTGCAATGACAGCGGCTCACTATAAACTAGATAATCTATGTGCTTTCCTTGATCATAACAATCTACAAATTGACGGTAACGTTTCTGAAATTATGGGTATTGAGCCTGTAAATAAAAAATGGGAAGCTTTTGGTTGGAACGTTATTGAAATAGATGGGCATAACTTTGAAGAAATTTTATCTGCATTAGATAAAGCTAAAGAGTGTAAAGGTAAACCTACTATAATTATTGCTAAAACAATAAAAGGTAAAGGAGTTTCATTTATGGAAAATGTTTGTGGTTTCCATGGAGTTGCTCCAACAGCAGATGAATTATCAAGAGCATTGGCTGAATTAGTTTAAATTTAAATTTTAGGAGGATTATTATGAGTAAAAAGTCTACAAGACAAGCCTATGGAGAAGCCTTAGTAGAACTTGGTAAAATAAATAATGACATAGTAGTTTTGGATGCTGATTTAAGTAAGTCTACAAAAACAGATTTATTTAAAAAAGAATTTCCAAAAAGACATATAAATATAGGAATTGCAGAAGCAGATTTAATAGGTACAGCTGCTGGACTTGCAACTTGTGGAAGAATTCCATTTGCATCAACATTTGCTATGTTTGCTGCCGGAAGAGCATTTGAACAAATAAGAAATACTGTTGCTTATCCAAAATTAAATGTTAAAATAGCTCCAACACATTCAGGAATATCTGTTGGAGAAGATGGTGGTTCTCACCAATCAATAGAAGATATTTCTCTTATGAGATCTATCCCTGGTATGATAGTACTATCTCCTTGTGATGCTATAGAAACTAAAAAAATGGTTTTTGCTGCTGCTGAATATAATGGACCGGTTTATTTAAGACTTGGAAGATTAGATGTTGAAACAATATTAGATGATAACTATGATTTTCAAATTGGTATAGCTAATACTTTAAAAGATGGTAAAGATGTAACTATTATCTCAACAGGACTTCTAACTCAAGAAGCAATGAAAGCTGCTCAAGAACTTGAAAAAGAAAATATTTCTATTAGAGTTATAAATATGGGAACTATAAAACCATTAGATGGAGAAACTGTATTAAAAGCTGCTCAAGAAACTAAATTTATAATAACTGCTGAAGAACATTCTGTTATTGGTGGTTTAGGTTCTGCTGTTTCTGAATTTTTATCAGAAACTCATCCAACTCTTGTAAAAAAACTTGGAGTTTATGATAAATTTGGACAAAGTGGTAAGGGAGCTGAAATGCTTGAAAAATATGAACTTACTGCAGCTAAATTAATTTCTATGGTTAAAGAAAATTTAAAATAAAAATTTATATTTTTTCTATAAATAAAGTCTCTGATGTCCATATATTAGTTCTATGAGCCAATAAATAAGCTCTTAAATTAATATGAATGTCAGAGATTTTTTTATTCTATAGAAAAGTATAAATTTAATATGAAATTAGTCTCCGACATCCGTATTACTCTGGAGAACATTTCGGTGAGCTCGAAAGAGTCATACGGCTGTCAGGAGACTTTATTTATTTAAATCAACATTTGATTTTTAAAGAAAAATAATATATAATGAACAAAAATAGTATTTAATAAATATATGAGAGAGGAAGCTTATGTATAGGAAATTTATTTTATTATTTTTATCTGTGTTTTCATTTACTTATGCAGTAGATGAAATAGAAAATAAATATATTGAAAATGGATATATTACTACAAAAGTTGGACTTGATATAAGCAAGTCTGATTTTGAAATTGGTAAGATATCCATTTTTGTTTTAGAAGGAAAAATAGCTAAAGTTATATATGGAAGAGGGGCTATTTTAAATAACTCTAGAGGTTTAACACAAAGTCAATTAGAAAAACTAAGTGAAATAGGTTCAAAATATATAAAAGATCCTATTTTTCAAAATATATACAAATTCAAAAGGAGGAAAACTAACTGAAAGTTATATCATAAGTATCTTAAAGGAGGAGGCATATCGTGAACAATTTTAGTGAAAATTTTATGTATAATTTAAAATATTTTTTAACTTTAATAACTACTATAGATCTATCTATTTCAGAATTTTTCCTTGTTTATTATATAATATTTTCATTTTGTATTATAAATTTTCTCCAAATAAAATTTTGTAAGAAACTTTATAATGAAGTAAAAATTGAAATAATATTATTACCTAAGTTAACTTATTTAATTCCAGGTATATACAGAATATACATGTATATATTAGGAATATTTATATTAATAATTTTAAAAATAAAGTATAAGAAAAATATTAAAGAAGTTTTTTTCTTTTTTTTAATATATTATGAAACTTTATTAGTGAATGCTGTAGTTGTTTCAATTGAGTTAATATATTATCTGTTTAATCAAGAACTTTTCATTGATGCGATTAATGAAAATTTTGAGTTATATAAAAATATGTCATTAGAATTTTATTTTTAAAAAATTAAACAAGTATCAGTAATGATAAGTTATTAAATGATGTACTAAGAGCAAAAGTCTATAAAGAACCAGATATAAAAATGGGACTAACAAATAAGATCCAAACAGACATAAACATGATAATATCGGATATAATGAGGATAACTACAATTTAAATAGACAATCAGGTATATATAAAAGAAAAACAATAAAAGCAAGAATAAAGGGCAAAGAAGAAAAGATAGCAGTACCAAATTATGAATATAAAATAGGCGAAATGGATGGAAAAGATATGAGAAGTATAATAGAAAGATGGGAAGATAAAAGAGTCCAAGAAAGAAGGTATGGAGGTAAATAATGAAAAAAATATTTATAAGCTTAGTGTCTTTATTAGTTTTTACATCATGTATATTACATGTGTATAGTTATTATCCAATTAGTAGTTATGGAATTGATAAACTTTCTATATCAGCAGAATTGATAAATCATGAAGATGAAAATTCCCCAATTAAATATATAGGGGTATCAGATGTTAGAAGTAGTGTTAATACTCCTCATAAGGTTAAGATATTATCTTCAACAATAAAAATAGTTGATAACAAAAATAAGGAATATATAGTAAAAACTAACTCAAATAGTGGATATATACATACATATAAGCAAGGAGTAGTAATAACAGATGATTTTAAAGCTTATATAGGAAAAGTCCAATTAGATGATGGAACAATAATAGATATACCTCCACTTTCATTTAAAAAAAATGTCTATGTAGAAAAATATAGTGTAATTTTGGATACAATAAATGCAGGAGCGCGAGCAAAAATATTATTTAATGGAACAATAGAAGAATATAAAGAATACAAGAATCTAAAGGAATAAGTAATAATTAATAATTAATTTTTTATAGGTAGTCTAAGAAATTAAACTTAAAGGAGAAATTTTTCTAAAAAATCTGAAAATATCACAGGTAATGATGTAAATATAAATGTAGCAAATTTACATCTTGAAAGTTTATAAGATAAAGAGAAATCAAGACATAATAGTTTCAATGTTTCAGTTGGAAATTTAGGTTGTATACTAAATGGTGTTGATAGAAAAGAATTTCTATTAATGCCATTTTTTAATAAAAAAAAATTGAGACAATGAAATTTTCCTGTTAAAATTAAATCGCTCAAAATAACCATAAAGGAAGTGATTTCATTGTCTCTATCTGATTTTATCAAAAATATCTTAAATATTCAAGATAATAATATTTCTTTTCCAGAAGAAAACTATTTTCAAATTGTTAAAAAAAACGATTTCTTTATTAAAGTTTTTAAAGGATTTCTTAAATCTAATCACTGCGCTTGTCCACATTGTAACTCTAAAAATATTGTTAAAAATGGTTCGAGAATTCGTAAAGTTAAATATATTCCTTACCAGAATTACAATATTGAACTTGAGCTTACTGTACAAAGGTATATTTGTAAGGATTGTAAAAAAACTTTTTCACCTTCCACTAATATTGTTAGTAACAATTCTAGTATATCTAATAATCTTAAATATACTATCGCGCTTGAACTTCAAAAAAATATTTCTCTTACATCTATTGCTAAGAGATATAGTATTTCTGTCTCTTCTGTACAAAGAATTATGGATATCTGCTATTCTAATTTTAAGGTTAATAGAGAACATTTACCAGGAACTATTTGTATTGATGAATTTAAATCTGTTAAAAATATTGATGGCGCTATGTCTTTTGTTTTTGCTGACTTTCAAAGTAAGAGCATTATCGATATAGTGGAAGATAGAAGACTTCGTTCTCTTACAGAATATTTTTCAAGATTTTCTTTAAAAGCTAAAAATAATGTGAAATATATTTGTATGGATATGTATGCTCCATATATTAGCTTAGTTAAATCTATCTTTCCTAATGGAGAAATAGTTCTAGATAAATTTCATATTGTTAACCTTATTAACAGAGCATTTAATCAAACTAGAATATATATTATGAACTCTATTCAAGATCCTTCTTTAAAAAGAAAATTAAAGAGATTTTGGAAGTTATTATTAAAATATTATCCTGACCTTTGCGAAATAAAATACTACTGTCAAAGTTTTAAGTACAAATTAAGTAGTAAAGATAAAGTAGATTATATTCTTGATAAAATACCTGAATTAGAAATTAATTTTAATATATATCAAGATATTATCCAAGCAATTAAACATAATAATTTTAAAAGATTTGAAGGAATAGTAGAAAAATATCTTGGAAGTAAAGAAAAAATTTCTGAGAAAATGAGAGTTGCTTTAAAAACTCTTAAAAAATATATGGAATATATTAAAAATATGTTTGAAACTAATATTACTAATGGAGTAATAGAAGGTTTAAATAATAAAATTAAATCAATAAAAAGAACTGCATTTGGATATTCAAAATTTAACAATTTCAAAAAGCGTATATTAATTCAAGAAGGAATTGTTTCAATTAATGCTTAATTTTTTTATGCAATAATGAATTTTAATAATAATAAAAAAAGAGAATTTTCAAGTTTTTATTCTCAAAAATTCTCTTAATTATGCTAAGTCATAGTCTAAACTTTTTCATCAACACTATTTGACAAATAGCCGAAATTTATCAATAGAGGAGCTGATAAAAATGATAAAAAATAGTTTTAAATTTATAATTTCGATTATTTTAATTATGACTACTAGTGCTTGTTCTAGTAATAATTTTTGGGGATTATTTAAACCACATTTTTTAACTGGAACCTATATAGATGCTTATGCAATAATAGAGGATGGTAAGATAAATAGAATGGGAATACCTAAAGAAGATATAGATAAAATGGATAATATAATAAATAATAAATATGGAATTCGATTTATAAATGATGAGCGAATATACGCCCTTAAAGGAGGTGATGAAAATTATGAAATAAAATTTTATAATGACTTTAAAATGACAGTAAATGGAAAAGAATACATAATGCCTAAAGAAAAAATAAGAGAATATTCTGATAATAATTATTTCTATGATTTACCAATAGAAATAACAAATACAGAGTATAATGAATATATATTAGATATAGGAGAAATAGAAATTATTGATACAGATGGAAAAATAATAAGACCAAGAACTAAAATACCACCAATATTATTTAAAAAAACTATTTTTAGAAGATTTGTAAATGACATAAATGGGAATAATTATGATGTGTATTATAGAGGTTGGGCAGAAGATTATCCAAAGGATCCAAGTACTTTAAAAAAGATATATAATAATCTTGAGAAAAATTATGGTAATTTAAAAATTATAAAAAAATAAATAGTTTAATTTTTGAGGAGACTGTGAACTTTTTTTCGAGACTGTGAACTTTTTTCTGTAAATTTTATTCTTCTATGATTAGAATTACTTAATTAAGTTTTAACATATTAATATAATATTTTTTATCTGTCAAGATTAAGGTATTCATTTTTGGGTACCTTTTTCTTTTTATGCTCCAAATCTACCTTCATACATTATACTAAATTCTCCTAAGCAAAAAATAATGAACACTTTTTAAATAACCATGTACATAGAAATATCATTAAAATTACACTTAAACAACCACAAGTAACTTTTCCTAAGTAATAGATAATAACCCCTGCTATTACCCCCCATATTACTAACATCACTAAACCAAATAAAATATCATCCATAATATCACATCTTTTTATATAATCTTACACCATTTCTGTTTGTGTAAAAACTTGCTATTCTTTTTGTTTCTACTTCTCTTTTTACAGAATTATAAAAATCTCTGTATAAATATTCTCCCATACAGGCTTGAACTGCTAATAAATCTTCTAAAGCAAATTCAATTCCTTTTGTGTATCTCATTTCAATTTCAGCAATAGCTTTTGCTACTTGACCTTTCATATCTCTTATCATTTTAAAGCAACTCCTTTGCATTAAATATTATTTAAGACTATTATATTTGAAAAAAATTATATTTTCAATTCTTTTTACAGAAAAATCTGCTGTATTTTACTTTACAACAGATTTTCTATGAATTATTTTTTTATTTATAAATAAAGTATAAATTTAATATAAAAATTAGTCTCCGACGTCCGTATTACTCTGGAGAGCATTTCGGTAAGCTCGGAAGAGTCATACGGCTATCAAGAGACTTTATTTATAAAGTTAAAATTAATCTACATATCTTTTGTTACAACAACATCTGCCCCTGTTCCAAAGACATCTTTAATTACAATATCTCCTCTTTTTACTGGAGCTACAAGTTCAACATTTTTTAACTCTTCCATAAGTTTAAAATTCATTTCTTTTGGTATAGCCTTATTAGTCTTTATTGGACATCTATGGTCTAAAGCATTTTTTATTTTTACAGTTGAAGTTACAACTCTTTTAGGAGCTGTTAATTCTTCTTTTCCATAAACTGCCCCTCTAGGACAAGAATTTCCTTTTACTTCGTAAGTTTCTGTGTTAACTTTTATATGACAACCAACAGGACAAACTATACATATCATTTCCTTTTCCATTATTTATCCCCCTCTACAACTTCTACAACGATTTTATCAGAATCAATTTTTCTTAAAATAGTTTTAGATAAAGTAATTTTTTCCATTTCTCCAGGAGCCATATGAGCTTTTTTAACTGAATGAATTACAAAGTCATTTGACTTCACAACTATTTTTACATCTTTATATATTTGTCTAACTCTCATAGAAAGTTCAAGATTTTTTTCTATATTTTCCATTCTAAACTTTTGTGGAACAGTATAACCTATGCCATTTCCTGTTTGTACTTCTATATACTTACCATCTGTAACTTCACCTTTTATATATCTTGCAGCAGCTTTTCCAGCTTTTCTTGATTCGATACTAACAAAGTCTACAAGGTCATGAACATGAACAACATTTCCAGATGCAAATATTCCTTCAATACTTGTTTCCATAAGTTCATTTACTATTGGTCCATTTGTTCTAGGATCTATTTTAATTCCTGTTGCTCTTGATATATCGTTTTCTGGAATAAGTCCAACAGATAAAAGTAAAGTATCACATTCATATTCAATTTCTGTTCCAGGTATAGGTTTTTTATTTTCATCAACTTTAGCTATTATAACTTTTTCAACCCTATCTTTCCCTATTATATCTACAACAGTATGACTTAAGTATAAAGGAATATTATAGTCTTCCAAACATTGAACTATATTTCTCATTAGTCCTCCAGAGAAAGGCATAAGTTCTGCAACAGCTAAAACTTTTGCACCTTCAAGTGTAAGTCTTCTTGCCATTATAAGTCCAATATCTCCAGAACCTAAAATAACTACTCTCTTCCCAACCATATATCCTTCCATATTGATATATCTTTGAGCTGCTCCAGCTGTAAATACTCCAGCAGGTCTGTCACCAGGAATAGCTATTGCTCCTCTTGTTCTCTCTCTACAACCCATAGTTAAAACAACAGATTTTGCTTCAATTATCATATATCCATCAACAGAGTTTATAGCTTGAACTATTTTATTTTCAGATACTTCCAAAACCATTGTATCTAATTTATATTCAATATTTAATTCAAATAATTGATCCATAAATCTTTGAGCATATTCAGGACCTGTTAATTCTTCTTTAAATTCATGTAGACCAAAACCATTGTGAATACATTGTTGTAAAATTCCACCTAATTCCTTAGCTCTTTCTATAACAAGTATACTATCTACTCCATTCTTTTTTGCTTCTATTGCAGCAGCAAGACCTGCAGGGCCTCCTCCAACAACAACTAAATCATATTTCATATTCATATCGTTCCCCCTATTTAGTCTTTCCTGTCAAAATGTATGAGTCTTTTTGTTCCATAACTATATCTTCCAAGTCTTTTCCTAATTCTCTTGCTAATATTTCTTGTACACGAGGTCCACAGAAACCTCCTTGACATCTTCCAGCACCTGGTCTGACTCTTCTTTTAATTCCGTTTAATGTTCTACCTCCACATTTTCTATGGATAGCATCTACAATTTCTCCCTCTGTTATATTTTCACATCTACAAATTATTCTTCCATATCTAGGATCTTTTTCTATAACTTTAGCTTTTTCTTCTGGAGATAAAGTTATAAAATGTATCATTTTTCTATTTTTAATAAAGTTTTCTTTTTTCTTAACATTTCCAAAACTATCCACAACCATTTTTGCTAAATCAACAGCCATAGCTGGTGCAGATGTAAGTCCTGGAGATTTAGTTCCTGCCATATTAAAGAAACCTTTCACATCTTCAGCTTCTCCTAAAATAAAATCTCCTGTGTCTGCTTCGGCTCTAAGACCAGCAAAATTTCTTATATTATCTCTAAAATTAACATCTTTTATACTTTTTACAGCAAACTTTCTAATTGTTTCAAAACCTTCTAAAGTATCTCCAACATCGTCTTTATCTTCAACATCTGAAGCTGTTGGACCAGCTATTATATTTCCATGAGCTGTCTTAGCTACTAAAATTCCTTTCCCCATTTCAGTTGGACATTGGAAAATTACACTATCTGTTAAATATCCTTGAACTTTATCAAGTAAATAATATTCTCCTATTCTTGGTGTAATTTTGAATTTTTTATTAGATAACATATTATTTATAAAATCTGCATAAACTCCAGCAGCATTTATAACCTTTTTAGTTTTTATTATTTCTCCACTTTTTAATTTTATTTCAAAACTATCATCAATTTTTTTTATATTTTCAACTTCTGCATTAAGTTTTAATTCTACTCCATTTTCCATAGCATTTTCTACAAGTTTTATAGCAAATTCCCATGGACCTGTTATTCCAGCAGTACCTGCATATAGTGCTGCAACTGCTTCTTTACTTACATGTGGTTCTCTTCTTTGAATTTCTGCTGCATCTATAATTTCCATTTCTGGAACTCCGTTAGCAATTCCTCTTTTATAAAGCATTTCTAAATGTTCTTTTTCTTTTTCAGAAAATGCTAATACATAAGAACCAACTCTTCTAAATGGAGCGTCAACTTCCTTACATAAAGCTTCATACATTGCATTTCCTTCAACATTGTACTTTGCCATAAGAGAACCCTCTTTTGCATCATATCCAGCATGTACTATAGCTGAATTTGCTTTTGTTGTTCCACAAGAAACATCGTTCTCTTTATCTAACAACAAAATATTCAATTCGTATTTTGATAATTCTCTTGAAACTGCTGCTCCCATTATTCCAGCACCAATAACAACTACATCAAACATATCGTTCCTCCTTTTATATTCCCCTTAAAATTAGTGTTTCTAAATAAAAAAGTCACGAAAAAACCACAGAATCTCTTCTGCTATTTTTCATGACTCACTCTTCACTAGTCTAATATTCTATTATATTAACATTATATATATTTATCAAATAACTGTCAAGTGTAATATTATTTGAAATATCGTTCTATTTGTGTAATAAATACAGTCTCTTGACAGCCGTATGAGTTCTACGAGCTCAATGAACACAGGCTCTTCGAACTAATATGGACGTCAGAGACTAATTTATGTTTTCTACTACTAATTCTTTTAAATATTTTTTTATTTCTTCTTTAGTTTCTTCATTTCTAAGACCAAATTCAATATTAGCTTTTAAAAGCCCTGATTTACTTCCAATATCATATCTCTTTCCAGAGAAATTATAAGCCAGTACCTCTTCTTCATCTTTCATCATAGCAAGTATTGCATCTGTTAATTGAATTTCTCCATTTTTACCTGGTTTTGTGTTTTCTAAATATTTAAAAATCTTTCCTGACAATAAATATCTTCCTAAACAAGCCATTCTAGATGGAGCATCTTTTTCTGACGGTTTTTCTAAGAAATCTGACATTTTAAAAGTTACATCATCTAAAACTCCATCTAATTTTGCTATACCATATTTAGAAACATCTTTAATATCAACTTCTTGACAACCTATTAAGCTTTTCCCATAAGCATCATATTTTTCTATCATTTGTTTTGTTACAGGTTTTTCAGGATTATAAATTATGTCATCTCCTAATGCAATGACAAAAGGTTCATCACCAACAAATGATTTTGCCTTTAAAATGGCATGTCCAAGTCCTAAAGGTAAATTTTGTCTTACATAACAAATATTTGCCATATTTGAAATATGAGAAACCTTATTTAACAATTCTATTTTACCATCATTTTTTAAAGTGTTTTCTAATTCATAAGAAAAATCAAAATGGTCTTCAATAGAATTTTTATTTCTACCTGTTACAATAACTATATCTGTAATTCCAGATTCAACTAATTCTTCAACTATATATTGTAAAGACGGTTTATCAACTATTGTTAACATTTCTTTGGGTAGTGCTTTTGTTGCTGGAAGAACTCTCGTTCCAAGTCCAGCAGCGGGAATAACAGCCTTAGTAACTTTTTTCATAAAATAAAATCTCCTTTCATTATTCTATAGGAAAGTATAAAGATAAATAGCAAAATTAATCTCTGATGTCCGTATTAGTTCGAAGATTCTGTATTTATTAAGTTCTTAGAACTCATACGGTTATCAAGAGACTTTTTTTATTTTATAATAGCTCCAGACTCAACACTTTTATCTATTTTAACTAAAGAAATTCCATTTTTATCTTCAGTTGTTAGTAACATACCTTGTGATAGTTCACCTTTCAACTTAGTAAATTTTAAATTAGCTACAGCCATAACTTTTTCTCCAATTAATTTCTTATATTCCGGATAATATTTAGCTATTCCTGATATTATTTGTCTTTCAAATTCTCCATCAAAAACTTTAAATTTTAGAAGTTTATCTGCTCCTTCAACTTTATCAACATCTAAAATTTCAACAACTTTTATTTCTACCTTATTAAAATCTTTTATGTCAATAGGATTTTCTATTTTTAATTCTTTCTTAGTTTCTTTTTCTTCTTCTTTTTCTATTTCAATTCTTGGGAATATAGGACTAGCTTCTCCTAATTTATGACCTTCTTTAAATATATTCCACTCTTTTATTTCTTCATATTGAAGTTTTGTAACATCGTTTTCAAAACCTAATTGATTAATTATTTTTTGAGAAGATTCCGGCATAAATGGTGCTATCATAAATGCAATTTTATATAGTCCTTCACATAAAATATTCATTACTGCTGCCAATCTTCCTTTTTTAGCTTCATCTTTAGCCAAAGCCCAAGGTTCATTTTCATCTATATATTTATTAAGTCTTGAAACAAATTTCCAAATAGTTTCCAATGCTTTAGAAAACTCAAAATAATACATATAATTCTTAACATCTTCTATTGTAGATGTAAACATAGTTTTAATTTCATTATCAATAAATTGTTCTTCTTGAGATGAAACAACAACTCCAGAAAAATATTTTTTATACATTCCTAAAGTTCTGTTTAAAAGATTACCTAAGTCATTTGCTAAATCTGAGTTTAATCTTCCAACAACTCCTCTTGTTGAATAATCTCCATCTGTTCCAAAACTAGCCTCTCTCAATAGATAATATCTAAATGCATCAACTCCATATTTTTTAATTTCATTGTAAGGGTCAACTACATTTCCTTTAGATTTAGACATCTTTTCTCCTTCTGATGTCCACCAACCATGAGCCACTATGCTATCTGGTAATTTTATTCCAGCAGACAATAACATACAAGGCCAAATTATAGCATGGAATCTAATTATATCTTTTCCTATTAAATGAACAACTCTTGATTTATTCCAAAATTTATTAAATTTTTCTTCATCATTTTCAAATCCGGCAGATGTTAAATAGTTAGTTAAAGCATCAAACCATACATAAGTTATATGACCCGGTGCAAAATCTATTGGTATTCCCCATTTAAAAGTATTTCTTGATATAGATAAATCCTGAAGACCTTGTTTTATAAAAGAAATTACTTCATTTCTACGAGAATGAGGTAAAATAAAATCTGGGTTTTCATCTATATGTTTAAGTAATTCATCTGCATATTTCGACATTTTAAAGAAATATGATTCTTCTTTTAAAATTGTAAGTTCTTTTCCACAATCTGGGCATTTATTACTACCATTTAATTGATTTTCTGGGAAAAATGTTTCACAAGAAATACAATATTTCCCTTCATATTCTCCTTTATAAATATCACCTTTTTCATGAACTATATCTAATATTCTTTTTACAGCTTTTTTATGTCTATCTTCAGTTGTTCTTATAAAATCATCATATTTAATATCTAAAGCTGACCACATATTTTTAAAATTAGGTGTCATTTTATCTGTCCATTGTTGAGGTGTGTAACCATTTTTTTCCGCTGCTTGTTCAACTTTTTGACCGTGTTCATCAAGTCCAGTCATAAAATGAGTATCTTGTCCCATAGATTTCCAATATCTATTAATTACATCAGCTGCTATTGTTGTATATGCACTACCAACATGTGGATCTCCGTTCACATAATAAATCGGTGTACTAACAAAAAAGTTTTTTTTCATTTTCCTCTTCTTCTCCTTTTTTTTATTAAATAATATTACAATTAATATTTTAATCTACATAGCATCTTTTGTATAGTTGTTCAAATTTTTTATCAACTTTGTTTGCAATATTATTTAATTCTTGCACTTTATTTTCAACAATTTCTGTAAATTCATCTAAATTATTTTCTTCTTTTACTTCTATAGGCTCTCCTAAAATAACTCTTACAATAGAAAATGGTTTTGGAATTTGAAATTTATCCCAAGTTTTTTCTAAAATCCATTTTTTACTATAAGCAATACCTACAGGTATCAAAGGAATAGCTGTCTTTTGTGAAAGATATAAAAGTCCTTTTTTTGTTTTTTCTCTTGGACCTTTTGGACCATCTAAAGGTGTTCCCATAGAATAACCCTTCTTCAAATATTTTAAAAGTGTTATAGTACTAGAAATTTGATTTTTATCTGATGAACCTCTCACTAAAAGATAACCCATTTTTTCAAGAGGGACACTTATTAACTCTCCATCTTTTGTTGGACTGGATAAGGCTACTTTTTTTTCAACATTTTTAAAAAAGATAGGAGTTATAAAAAGTTTACTATGCCAAAAACCATAGATATAAGTTTTTCTCATATCTACTTTACCTTCATTTACAACTTCAATTTTTAAAGTTGAAGCAATAATTCTTAAAATAAAATAAAGTAGAGTTCCTAAAATTCTATATTTTTTATTATCTTGTTTTTCCATTTATTTTCTCCATTAATTAAAGTCTCTTGACAGCTGTATGAGTTCTACGAGATCAATAAACACAGGCTCTTCGAACTAATACGGACGTCAGAGACTAATTTTTCATATTTAATTTTATACTTTCCTGTATAATTAAAAAAATACTCAAGAGAAAATAAATCTCTTGAGTCTAATTTTCTCAATCTTTTTAAGACTTAGAATAATCCTGGAATATTAATTCCACCTGTTACTTTAGACATTTCACTTTCAGCAAGTTCTTCAGCTTTAGCCATAGCATCTTTTATAGCTGTAAGAATTAAATCTTCTAACATTTGTTTATCGTTAGCAGCATCTTTTATTACTTCATCTGACAATTTAATTTCAATAATTTCTTTTTGTCCATTAGCTTTAACAGAAACTGCTCCCCCACCAACAGATGATTCAACTTCTTTAGTTTTTAATTCTTCTTGAATTTGTAACATTTGTTGTTGCATAACTTGTGCTTGTTTTACGATATCAGCTTGATTTCCAGCTGGTTTTGAACTTTTTAGTTTTCTAACCATTTTAATCCTCCTAAAAGTTTTACTTACTGCTTTATTATACACAGTTTTTTCTAATAATTCAATATAATTTTATTTCATATTTAATCTAATAAATCATAAGGTAAATATGTTACAGGTTTATTATACAAATAATTATCAAATAAAATCTCTTTTATCAATTCTTTTTTATCAATTTTTAAATATTTAGAATATTTTTTATATATATTATTAATATTAAAATTATCCTTACTTATCACAACTGCATAATTATCCCAACCATTATCATCAGCCAAAGTAAAAATAGTCTCGTTCAAACCTGCTATTCCATCTGCTAAACCATTTTTAATAGCTTCTTCCCCTGTCCAAACTCTTCCTTCAGCTAAAGTTTTTAATTTTCCTAAATCAATTTTTCTTCCCTTAGATACAACATTTAAAAAATCTTGGTATACTTTTAAATTTGAATTATATATTTTATTATATTTTTTTTCATTAAAAGTATTAGCTGAATATAAATCAGAATATTCTCCTTGAGAAACGCTTTCAATATTTACTCCATTTTCTTTTATTAATTTTGAAAAATCTGGCATAATACTTACAACTCCTATTGAGCCTGTTATAGTATTTCTATCAACAAAAATAGCATTAGCATTTGCTGATATATAATATCCTCCTGATGCAGCAACCCCTGACATAGATACATAAACCGGCTTTTTCTCTGATAGCTCTTTAACTTTCTTAGCAATTATATCAGATGTAAGAGCTGAACCTCCAGGAGAGTTAATTCTTAAAACAACTCCCTTAATCTTTTTATTATTACTTGCTTTTTCTAATTTATCTATAGTTTCATTGACATTTATTTCAGAATTATTAGATAAAATTTCAGTTTGACTATCGACAATCTCTCCCTCTAAAGGAATAACATATATTATATTTTCTGAGCTATCCATATTGTCTTCTATTAATGAGTTATCAGCATATTCTTGAATAGATACCATCTTGTCTTTTCCTATTAAATTTTCAAAGTCAGACCAATAAAAATATTTGTCTATCATTTTATTTTCTAATAAATCTACCGATGAAGCTGCTACTAAATCTCCACTTTGTATAATTTTATTCAAATTATCTCTGTCTATTTTTCTGTTAATAGAAACAATATCTAAAAAATTATTGTAATTTTCTTCAAAAATTCTAGTTTTATCTTCTCTTGCTTCCTTAGACATATTTTCATTATTTAAATTTTCCATATAACTTTTATAGTTTCCAACATGGATTACATTAAATTTTACTCCTAACTTATCAGTTAATCTTTTCCAATAAAAATCCTCTGTAAAATAGGGATAAATATTTACATTTGTTGAATTTGCACTAGGCATGTATATCTCAGTTGCATATGAAGCTAGATAATAATTTTTTCTATTCACATTTTCAAAATATGCCACAACTTTTTTATCATTAGCTTTTAATCTTGATATTTCTTGAGCTAACTCTTCACTCTGAGCATAGCTTAAAGTATCTCCATCAAGTTTTAATATAAGCCCATCTATTTTATCATCATAAGAAATATTTTCTACTGCTTTTAGTAGTGAGTAAAAGTTTAAACTATTTTCCTCAAATGGATTAGAGTTTATTTGTTTCTCATTAAACTTAGTTGCTAAATCTAATACAACATAGCTTTTATCTTTTATATCAATCGTTGGTTTTTGATTATATTTAGAAAAAATTGCACCTATAAAAATAATAAAAATTAATAAAAACAAAAAAAACTTTATGAAAAAAGAAATGATTTCTTTCACTACAAATAATAAAGCTCTTTTTAAATACTGTAATACTAACATCAAAAATCCCCCTAACAAATAAAAATAAAAAGCTGTCTTATATTTTATAATATTTCTTAAAATTTATCAAATAATAAAATAAAGTCTCTTGACAACCATAAGTTCTATGAGCTCAATAAACATAGGCTCTTCAAACTAATACGGACGTCAGAGACTCATTTTAAATTTATACTTTTCTGATTAAAACAAAGTTTTAAAATATATTATTTTTTATATTGTTTCATCACTAACCATTAAACTTGCAACACCATTTAAGTCTAAATCAGCAAAAACTTCTTCTTTATTTTTTGCATTCATTAATTTATAATAACCTGCTTGAGCTATCATAGCAGCATTATCTGTACATAATTTCATACTTGGATATATAACTTTTATCCCTTTTTCTTCTGCCATTTTTGTTAATTGACTTCTTAAAAGGGAATTAGCTGCAACTCCTCCAGCTATCATAATCGTTTTTACATTTTTTTCTACTGCTGCACCAACTGTTTTTTCACATAATATATCTACAACTGTTCCTAAAAATGAAGCTGCTAAATCTTCTTTTTTATACTCTTGATTTTTCATTTTCATATTATTATCAAAATTTATAATAGCTGTTTTTATTCCAGAAAAACTGAAATCATATTTTGAAACTTTTGGTTTAGTTATCTTTAAAAAATTTCTATCCCCTTGATAATACATCTTATCTATCACAGGACCTCCTGGATAACCTAAACCTAGAACTCTTGCAACTTTATCACAACTTTCTCCCACTGCATCATCTAGTGTTTCTCCAATATTAATAAAATTATGTTCCTTATCAATATAAATTATATTTGTATGCCCTCCAGAAACAACTAGAGAAATACAAGGTAATTCAACATCATGCTCTAAAAAGTTTGCATACATATGTCCTTTTATATGATGTACAGGTATTATTGGAATATTCTTAGCATAAGATAATCCTTTTGCAAAAGAAATTCCCACTAATAATGCTCCTATAAGACCAGGTGCATATGTCACTGCTATATAATCAACATCATCTAAAGTTATTCCTGCTTGTTCTAAGCTTTCTTCAAGAACAGTTGCTATATTTTTAATATGTTGTCTTGAAGCTATTTCAGGAACAACTCCTCCATATTCTTTATGTATCTCTATTTGAGACGAGATATTATTAGATAAAATTTCTTTTCCATCTTTTACAACAGCTATAGAAGTTTCATCACAAGAACTCTCTATACCTAATATTATCATTCTTCCTCCTCTTCTAATAAAGATATTGCTTCCTTAATATCTTTGTATAAGAACCCTTTCCTTAAAAGACTTTCTATTTTTTTTCTTTCTTCTCTTTCTCCTAATTTAAGCCATAGTGCTTTTATTCTTTCTATTTCCTCATCTTTTTCATCTTCCAAAATTTCAGAAATAATATCTCTATCTATTCCCATTTGATAAAAAATATATGATAATTTTTTCGCACCATAATTAGGATGTTGTTCAGCATATGATTTAGCTTTTTCATAATCATCAAGATAACCTTTTTTAGATAATTCATCAATGACATTATCAACTATGTTAGGAAAACCTATTTTCTCTATTAACTTATCTCTTAATTCTTTTGTAAAATATTCTCTTTTTATAAGTAAATTATATGCTGATAATTTAATTCTAAAATATAGAATTTCCTCAAGTAAGTTATCTTCAATTATTTTTTTATCTTTTAAATCAAATCTACTTATCATTTCTTGAGTCAAATAAATTAAAGTGCCATCTTCTAAGAAAAGCTTATTTCCTTTAATTATTATCTTCTTCACTTTCTTCACTCATCATATCTTCATCAAATTCTAAACCAATATCTGGAATATCATTATCTTGTTCTTCATCATCTTTAGATGCCTTCTTAGATTTTTTACCTTTTTTCTTTTCAACAGGTCCTTTTGCTATTGCTTCTTTTAATTTTTCTTCAATTTCAGCTAACAAAGTTGGATTATTTTCTAATTCTTTTCTAACATTTTCTTTACCTTGAGCCAGACTTGAGTTGTTGTAATTATACCAAGAACCAGCTTTTACTAAGATTTCATTAGCTTCAGCTGCATCTATAATTTCTCCAATTCTTGAAATTCCTTTTCCATATAAAATCTCAAATTTTGCTTCTTTAAATGGAGGTGCAACTTTATTTTTTGTTACTTTTACAACAGTTTCATTTCCTAAGATTTCTTCTCCTTGTTTTACAGCTCCTATTCTTTTCACTTCTAATCTAACTGATGAATAGAATTTTAAAGCTTTTCCCCCTGTTGTTGTTGTTTGAGGCCCTCCATAACTTGGCATTCCTCCTATTTTTTCTCTTATTTGGTTAATAAACACAAGAGTTGTCTTATACTTATTAAGATTTCCTGTTAATTTTCTAAGTCCTTTTGACATAAGTCTTGCTTGTAATCCCATTTGTTGATCTGTCATTCCAGCTTCTATTTCTGTTTTTGGAACTAATGCAGCAACTGAGTCTATAACTATTAAATCTATTGCTCCTGATCTAACTAAAGTATCAGCTATTTCTAATGCTTGTTCTCCATAATCTGGTTGAGAAATCAATAACTCATCAACATCAACACCTAAAGCTCTAGCATAAACTGGATCTAGTGCATGTTCAGCATCTATAAAAGCTACTATTCCTCCTTTTTTTTGACATTCAGCAATAATATGTAATGAAAGCGTAGTTTTCCCTGAACTTTCTGCTCCATACACTTCTATAATTCTTCCTTTAGGTATTCCACCTATTCCTAATGCCATATCAAGATTTATACTTCCTGTTGAAATAGATTCAACATTCATTACAGTTCTTTCTCCCAATTTCATTATCATTCCATTACCGAATTCTTTAGTAATTTTTCCCATTGCTTCTTCTACTGCATTTTTTTTTGCTTCCTTATCCGTTATCTTAGTTTCAGCTGTTTTTTCTTTTTTTGCTGCCATATTACTTCTCCTCCCTTTCTACTATTAAATCAAAAATATATTTATAACTCAATTCTTCCATACACTTAAAATGTTTTTTAGGACAATCTTTATCTCCATGTAAACTGCACGGAGAACATCTTACATCTCTATTATACACAAGTATTTCATTCTCTGCAAACTCAAACATTTTAGGACTTGTAGGTCCAAAAATAACATAAGTTCTACACGAAACTCCTCTTGCAATATGAAAAGGTCCTGAATCATTTGTCACTAAAAATTTTGCTCTTGAAAGCAAAGCTCCTGTTTCTTTTAGTGAAAGTTTCCCTGATAAATCTATAACTGAATTTTCACTTATTTCTTCTATCTTTTTACATCTATCTATATCTTCTTTTCCACCTATAAGTATAACTTTTTTATTATATTTTTTATATAATTCTTTTGCTAAATTTCCAAAACCATTTACAGTCCATTTTTTTGTTTCTTTAGATGCCCCAACAGCAAATACAGGATAATCTACATATTTTTCAAATTTATCTTTTAATTCTTCTTCAAATGAAAAATTTAACTTTTCTCCTTTGTATTCAAGCTTAAAATCCTTAAAAGCTGAAAAATAATTTTTTACTATTGTATTATCAACTTCATATTTTATAAATTTCATATTTACTAACAACGATTTCCAAAAAGCTCTCTTCTTATAACTGAAAGTCTTTATATGATAAATTTTTTTTAATACAAATGTCAGTATTTTAGAACGAAATTTTGAATGTATATCAAAAACATAATCATATTTATTCTTAGAAAGCATTTTAGAATATCTAATTAAATTTACTATACCATCATTTTTTTTCTTATCAAAGACTAATAAATTATCAACATAAGGAGATAATCTTATGGCTTCCTGAAATTTATCCATAACTAAAAAATCTATTATAGAATCTGGATATTTTTCTTTAAAAGCCCTTAAAACTGCTGTTGAAAGTATGACATCTCCTATTGAACTCAATCTTATAACCAATATTCTCAACTTATCTTCTCCTAATTATATTTTTAATTTTTGAAAAAAATGTCAAATAATTTCTAAATGCTAAAGCCATTTTATAATAAAAAGAATTTCTATCAAGCTCTATTTTAAAACCTAAACTATCTTCAAGATACATTAATTCAAATATCTCTCCAAACTTACCATATTTATTTTTTTGAAATTTAGAATCTATTATATATACTATCTTCTCACTTTTATCAGATATTAAAAAATTATCTAAATGAGAATCCCCATGTAAGTATCCTAAAGAATGTATTTTTTTCAATTCTTCAACTACATTATTAACTTCATCTAAGTCCGGTTTATGTCCCTCAATAAACTCATAAATTAAAAATTCTTTTTCAAAGTAAATTGGAGTAGCTGTTTTCAATCCTAACATATTTATTTTTTTCATTTGAAAAAATTCTCTTTTACTTTCACTACCTCTAAAAAAGTTTAAAAATTTTTGCCATTTTCTATTGTTTTTTTCTTTAGGTTCTTTATATACATATTTTTTATTATCTAGTTCAAACATATATACATAACTTCTGTGGTCATTTTTTAAAACTTTTAGTATTTTTTTGTCTCTAGTTGGTTCTTCTAAAAATTTTTTTATATTTTCTGTTACATTAATCATATTAATCTCCAACTTTACTTCTAATATTTTCTAAATATTTTAAAATTTTTTCTTCCACAAATTCTGGTAAAATTTCTTTCATACATCTAAAATGTTCTTCAGGGCATTTTTTACCCCCATGAATTGCACAAGGGCGACAATACAATCCATTTACTTCTAAGACCTCACTATTAATCGACCAAGGAAAAAATCCAAATTCTCTTACTGTTGGTCCAAATATCCCCAAAACTCTAGTCTCCCTAAAAGCTGAAGCTATATGTATTGGAGCCGAATCATTTGAAACAACTATTTTTGCTCTTTTACACAACTCAGCCAAATCCAATAAATTTATCTCTCCTCTTAAATCTAAAGTATTTTTGGGTAGCTCTAATTCTATCTCTTTTTCTTCGTTTCCACCTGTTATAACTAATAAAATCTCATCTCTTAAAGAAAGATTTTTTATTAATTTTTTAAAATATTCAGCTGGCCATTTTTTAGTATGCCATTTGCTACCTGGAGCTATAACAATTAGTTCTTTATCCCTATAATCTTTTAAAAAACTATCTATTTTTATTTTATTCTCTTCAACTGGATAAAGCTCTAATTCATATCTTTCATTTTCAGTAGAACATTTATCATCAATAAAAGATAATAATTTTTCTACTTCATGTTTGGTTTTATCATATTTAATTTTCTTATTATATATAAATGATAAATTAGCAATATCATAACCTATTCTTATTTTTGCTCCACTAAAAAATGTTAATAAACTACTTCTTAAATATCTGTGTGGAGTTATGCATACATCTATTTTTAAAGCTCTTATATCTTTTATCATTCTAAAAAAAGCTTTAATTCCTTTGTCTTTTTTATTTTTATCATAAACTATAATATCTTTTATCTTAGGATTATTTTTTAATACTTCTTTTCCTAAAGGTGTCGTTAAGAAATATATATTTGAATCAGGATATTTATTTTTTAATTTCGATACCAAAGCCGTTGCTAAAACAATATCTCCAATAAAAGCAGTATGAACTATTAATATATTCATTGAAGCCCCTCTACTAAATAGTTTACAGTTTTCTCTATCCATTTTTCATCAAAATTATCAAAATATTTATTTTTGTAATTTTCTTTAGGATTATCTTCATCAGGAATTACATATTTTACATTATCGTTGTTTAATACTCCCCATCTAGTTGGACTTTGTGTGTTTTTTCTAGGATATATTGCCACAATTTTCTTTCCTAAGGCTCCAGCTATATGAGTTGGTCCTGTAGATCCTCCAAAATATAAATCTGCTCTCTCTATTATACTTGCTGTATTTAAAATACTAGCCCCATTAGCAAAAACAAATACTTTGTCACTTCCTATAGATTGTTTAAGATTTTCTGCTCTCTCTTCATCTGAGATATGACAAGTTATTATAATATTTAAATTTTCAACTTTTTGTAAAAGAATTTTTAATACTATTGAATATTCATCATCACTAATGTTTTTAGCTGATCCTCCCATAAAAGGATTAACCACTAAGACTTTTCCAACTATCTTGTTTTCTTGAAAATATAAACTTGCTACTTTTCTATTTTCTTCAGTTAGCTCAATTTTTGTATTAAGTTCAAATAATTTTTTATATAATTCACTATCTAACTTTTCAATTAAATCTAAATTATATTCTCCTTCATTTTTAATTGACTTAGATCTTTTTTGAATAATCCCTTTATTATATGTAAAAAAAGAACATAATTTTGAAATTGGTCCTATCTTTATTTTAGCTTTACTTGCTTTAGCAAGTAATGATATAAAACTATCATTATATAAAGCTATGAAAACATCTGCCTTAAAATATTCTATTTTTGTTAAAAGCTCTGCTTTTGTGTAATCATCAATTTTTATAACCCTATCTATATATGATAAATTTCTCACAATATCTGCATTGTAATCTCTAACTAAAACTACAAGTTCTGCATTAGGATACATCTTTTTCAACATAAAAAAACTTGGTATTGATAATACTAAATCTCCTATTTTATCTGTTCTTGAAACTAAAATTCTTTTAATTTCCATTTTTTTCTTCCCTCTTTATATAGCTATTATTCTTATATATTTCTCTTAATTTGTAGTATTTTACCATTGTATATAGTGAACTCGTTATTGCTAAAATAAATCCCTCTAGTCCATCTAAAAATCCTAATCTTAAAATATACATTCTTAAAAATTTATATATTGGACTAAAAACTATAGATAATATTCCAGCTCTTTTTTTCTTTTTATAGTATTCTATAGCTCCTAATGTTGTATACTTATTAAACTTCTCAAAATAATCTGCTAAATCTGAATAACTATGATGATAAATATACTCTTTTATCTTTCCAATTTCTTCTTTTGTAACAAATTCTTCATGTACATTGTTTTCATTAAATCTTCCTGATGATTTTTTAAATAATCTTATCCTGTATGTATTACTCCAACCACCGTGTTTTATTTTTTTTGAAAAACACACAGACATAAAATTTATTTTATACACAGAAAATTTAGTCTTATTTTCTTTTATATTTATTATTTCTTTAGCTAGTTCTTCAGAAATTTCTTCATCAGCATCTATATTTAACACCCATTCAGAATTAGCTAAATCTATAGCTTTATTTCTTTGTGGACCATATCCAAGCCACTTTTGATACACAAAATTAGCCCCAAAAGATTTTGCTATATCTTCAGTCTTATCAGTAGAACCACTATCGACAATTACTATTTCATCAGCAAAACTTTTAACAGAGTTTAAAGTTCTCGCCAAATTTTTTTCTTCATTTAAAGTTATAATCGAAACTGTTAAAGTCATATTTACCTCGTTTTTAATAGAATCTTAAAACATTTTTATTTTAAGATATCCACCCATATATTTTCCCTAAAATTAAATTTCTTGCTATCAATAAATTTAATAAATATTTTCTCTTAGTATATTTTCTAAGTTCTATTCTTCTTATCATATTCCAATCAGGATGAAAAGAATTAGTCCCTTTTTTAGTAGATATAAAACCTGCTACTCCTATCTTTTTTAATATTTCAATACTTTGTTTACTTCTATGTCCCCAAGGCCAACAGAAAAATTTTACATGATTTTTTAGATTATTTTCAATAAGTTTTTTGTTTTCAAAAAAATCATTTTTAATTCTTTGTTCGTATTCTTGATTAGTTTCTTCTCTATAATACTCTTTATTATTATCAATAAACTCTTGAGCTATTTTCTCTATTTCTTTTTCACTTATTTCTTTATTCTTAATTTTATCTTCAATAAATTTTTTAAATAATTTAAAAAACTCTTTTTCTATAAGTATTGCTTTTCCTGTATATTCTCCTCTTTTATCAAAAATAGGGAAATTATCCTCTAGTTCTCCATATAGATATAAGTCAGGTGCTTCCATTTTTTCTTTTTTAGTCAAACCTTTAAACTGAGTATTTGTAAACATTGCCATATGCTTATGAGAATGAGCTTGAAAATCAACTAATCCACTTTCATACATTTCTTTTATTTCTTCCCAAGACATATATTGACTAATTGTTGCACTCCCTGTTTCAATATATCTTTTCATAGCTTCTAAATTTACTGTATTATTATCTCTAATTTTTGGTTCTTCTAATCTTTCATCAGCTATATATAAAGTATTTAAAAAGATTGTTGCTTTCATACCATATTTTTTTAAAAGTGGAAATACATATTTATAGTTATCATAATATCCATCATCAAAAGTTAGAAGAATAGAATTATTTTCAACTTTATCTGAGTAATATTCTGTAATTGTAATAGTTTTCATCTTCAATTTTTTTATGATTTTTAAATGTTCTTCAAACAATTCTGGAAAAACATTTGAAAGTGGATTAACTTGATGATATAAAAAAATTGGAACTGCTCTTTTGTTAAAAATCAACAATAAAATTAATAATAAAATAATTATTAATAAAAACATTATCTACCTCCTTTTAATCTTTATCAGAATATTCATTATACCATAAATAAGCAAAAAATTCTTTCTTATATTTTAACACAATTTTGCATTTTTAATAAATTAAATATAAATTTTTCAAACTAATACAAATGTCAGAGATTATTTTAGTCTCTTGACAGCCGTATGACTCTTCCGAGCTCACCGAAATGCTCTCCAGAGTAATACGCGGACGTCAGAGACTAAATTTCATTATTTAATTTTATACTTTCCTATAAAATAAAAAAAGTGTGAGAAAAAATAAAAAAATTCTCACACTTTTTCTAATTTTATAAAAAATTTAAAACTTTAATTCCACACCTAATTTATAAACTGGTTTTGTTTCTGAGTACATAAAATTTTGCATATCTCTTTGTGTATCTTTAAATTTAAATATATCATATCCTACTCCAGCTACAACATTAACTTCTTTATTTCCACTTCTGTATAAATTATAAGCTCCTGTCAAAGAAGTTTCTAAAGATGATTTTATACTATCATGTGGAATATGAGACATTGCATCTAATTTTACAGAAAAGTCATCATTAACTTTGTAAACAGCTTCTCCTCCAAGTCTTATCCCTCCTGCTCCAAATGCTCTCTCATCATTATTTATAGTTGTACTTCCTGTAGAAGAAAACTTATATGAAAATTGTAAAAGAGAAAATTCTGCTTTTGGAGTAATAGTAAATTTAGGGTTCACATTAAAATCATAAGAAAGTCCTAACCCATAAAAAGCATATAAATGTTTACTAGATATATGATCTCCTTTTCTAAGTTGAATATTGTGAGTTTTTAAATCTTCATTTAAAGTTGCACTTCCATTAAATGATTTATATTTCATTCCATAATAAACTCCCCAATTATCCCATTTAGCACCTACAAATAATTCTGGATAATTAATATTTTTTATATTTAGTTCATCAAAAGTTGGTCTTCTTTCTGAAGTAGTATTGAACTGTCCTCCTTGTGGTATTTGTACAAAGCCATCAATTTTACCAAAATTATGAGTATATCTTACTGTGTAAGACTTTGGTAATTCTGCTTTCATGGCTAAAGCTGATGTTGAAATTGCTACAAGAGATAAAACTGTCAAAATTTTTTTCATATAGTTCCTCCTAATTTTTATAAAATAGTTATTTTTTATTTTCCTCTATTTTTTGATCGATCTTTTTTATTTTTTTATCCAATTCATTTATTCTCATTTCAATAGAATTTAATATCCAAAATTGAAAATGCATTGATTTTTGTGCCTGTTGCAACATCCATATTATTTTAAAAGTCGCAATTAAAATTAAAATTAAGAGTGTTGTGGTTGGAGATAATCTTCTTAGAATTATTCCTGTCACAAATATAACTAGTACAATACCTGCAAAAAGAGTTGTTACTAATTTATATTGTCCATTACTAGAACCTCCAATTTTCCCAATAATATCTCTCAGTTCTTCTTTTCTATTTAAAAATTCGTTTAAATCGTCCTTCAAATGATTTTCCATAAATACCTACCTTGTTATTTTAGCAATAAGAGGCATTTTTCTCTTATACTCACTTCTACTTATTCTTTTAGTAATATTTTCAATTAACCCTTTATCAAAACCTTCACTTATTATTTCTTCAACAGTTTTATTTTCTTCAATTAATCTAAATAATATTTTATCTGCCTCTAAATAAGTTATTCCCATTTCTTCTTCATCAGTTTGACCTTCCCACAAATCAGCACTAGGTTTTTTATCTATAATTTCTTGTGGAACTTTTAAATATCTTGCTAAATTCCAAATATTAGTTTTATATAAATCCCCTATTGGATTTAAAGCACATGCAGAATCTCCAAATTGAGTGCTATATCCTAAGAAAATTTCTGTTTTGTTTGATGTTCCAACAACAAGAGCATTTTCTTTAGATGAATTATCAAATAAAATTGACATTCTTTCTCTAGCCATTTTATTGCCTTTTCTAAGTGATGATGGATTTTCTTCATTTTTAAAATATGCATCTATCATATCTGTTATTTCAACTACTTTTGAGTTTATTCCTAAATCTTTTACAACCAATTCAGCATGTAATAAGCTATTTTTATTTGAAGTTTTATAAGGCATCATTATAGCATAAACATTTTCTTTTCCTAAAGCGTCTCTTAATAAATAAGCAACTAAAGCAGAATCTATACCTCCGGATAAACCTAGTACAGCTTTCTTAAACCCATTTTTCTTAAAATTATATCTTAAAAATTCCACTAATTCTTCATGTACTTTTTTCAAATCTAAATCTAATTTATTCATTCTTTCTCCTATTTTAATTTTTTATTTTTTTTACTATTTATTATTTTTTTATTCTTTTTTGAATTTTCTTCCTTTAGTAATTTACCATTTTCATCATAATATTTTTCATAATTACTTCCTTTTTTATAATCATAAAATATATCTTCAGCTATTTTCCCATTTTCATGATAGGCTTTCCTTACATATGTTTTGTCAACATCATTTAATATAATTTCAACTTTTAAATCCCCATTAGGATAGTATTTTTTTTGAAATTTTTTTTCATTTTCCCCTACTATTTCTACTTCTAATTTGTCATTTAGATATGCTTTTATTTCAGTATTATTATCATCAAAAATTTTTGTGTAAATTTTTCTAATTTCTCCATTTTCTCCGTATGCTGTCATTATTATTTCATTATCTTTTTCTTCTTGGATTAATTTTAATTTACCATTTTCATATACCTTACTTATTCCACTTTGTATATAACTTTTATATTTATTTAAAATTTTATCCACATCTTTCATAGAAAGAATTTCTTTTTTCTCTGCCTCAGTTAGTTCTCTTTTTAAAATAATTTCGTTTATTGTGTTTATTTTATTTTCTTCATCTCCCATTGTCATTTCTTGAAACAGTTTTATCTTTCCATCTTTTTTTGTAATAGTCATTTTTGACTTGGCATCCATAAATAAATCTAAAAATTTTGATGCCTCTTCTTTTTGAGCTTCATCAGAATTAGAAATTATTATTTCAGACATTTTTAGCATAACTAACATTTCATCAGGTAATTTTTCAGAATATAAAACTTCTTGATTTTCTGATAGAATTTCAACTTTTTTATTTTTAGTATTTATTTTTCCGAAATATACTACTTCCCCTTTTTTAGAAAGATTGTCATTTATGTAATCGAAAAACTTTTTATAGTTTGGAACATTCTTTTTTTCTTCTTGCAAAATACCCATCAATATTTTAATATTGTCACCAATTTTAAGCTTTTTTTCACCTAAAGGAATAGTATATTTTTCATTTAAAGCTGAAAAACTAAAAACACTACACAAAATAAAAATCAGCATTAATAATTTCTTCTTTATCATAGTTGGTCTCCTTATATAATTTCATCTAAACAAAATTTTCCAAGTTTTGCTGCTCTGTAATCTCTAAGTAATGTATAAGCTGCCTGTAAAACATTAGGCTCACTACCTTTATTTAGCATAGACATTCTAATGGCAATACTAGATAAAATTTTTTCCATTATTTCGTCTTTATCTTCATCTAAAAGTTTATACCTTTGCTTTAACACATCCCATTTCCCAAGTTCTAGAATCTTTTTTAAAAACTCACAAGCAACATCTTCTATTGGTAAAATTTCATCTCTTATGGCTCCACTTATAGCAAGATTTACTCCGACAACATGACTTTCAAATTTAGGCCATAAAATTCCAGGAGTATCTAATAATTCTATCCCCTCTTTTATTCTTACCCATTGTTTACCTCTTGTAAATCCAGGTTTATTACCAACAGCAGCACTATTCTTACCAACTATTCTGTTTATAAGTCTTGATTTACCAACGTTTGGAATCCCTAAAACTATTATTCTTGTGCTAACTTTCTTCAATCCTTTTTTCATTAGCTTTTCTTTTCTTTCTTTAGAAACAAACTCAATAGCATCATAAAGTTTCTTTACATTAAAGCCTGTCTCAGCACTCATTTCTACCACTTCATCAGCTAAATCCTGCTCCTTAAAATATTTTTTCCATTTTTCTAGCTCTGGTTTTAATACTAAATCCGCTTTATTTAAGACTATTATTCTTTTTTTCCCTTTTGATAATGTTGCTATATTAGGATTTCTACTCGAGAGAGGAATTCTTGCATCAACCATTTCTAAAACGACATCTATCAACTTTAGATTTTCTTCTATTAAATCTTTAGTTTTTTTCATATGCCCTGGATACCAGTTAATCTGTGTCATCGACATACTTGTTTCCTCCTTTTTGTATTGGCTCTATTAACAATACAATTTCTCCTTTTATAGGTTTCTTTTCTAATTTTTCTATTAATTCTGTTGTAGTTCCTCTCAAAATTTCTTCATAAATTTTTGTTATTTCTCTAACAATTACTACTTCTCTTACGCCTATAAAAGTTTCTATATCTCTTAAAGTTTTTTCAATCCTAAAAGGAGATTCATATATAACTATTGTTCTTTCTTTTTCCTCAGCAAGTTCCTTCAAAAGCGTTTGTCTTCCTTTTTTCTTTGGAAGAAACCCCTCAAAACAAAATCTTCTCATACTTATACCAGCTACTGAAGCAGAAGCTGTTAAAGCACTTGCTCCTGGAATTGCAACAACTTTTATATTTTCTTTATGTGCAGCATCTACAACCTCATAACCCGGATCTGAAATACAAGGTGTCCCTGCATCTGTAACTAAAGCTATATTTTTATCCTCTTTTAATAAATTTATAATATTAGCTACTTGATGTTGTTTTGTATGTTCATCATATCTATAAACAGTATTTTTTATTTCGTAGTGATCTAAAAGTTTTTTAGTAACTCTTGTATCTTCAGCAAAAATATAGTCTACTTCTTTTAAAGTTCTTATGGCTCTAAAAGTCATATCTTCCAAATTTCCTATAGGTGTTGCCACTATATATAACATTATTTACCCTCTTTCAAAAGCAGTGCTTTTAATATTCCTTTAGCAGATTCAAGTTGAATATCTTTATGTTTATCAACTTCCTCTGCAGCCTTTTCTCCTTTGGCACTTTTTATTAATTCTTTTTTATTTTCTTTTTGCTCTTTTTCATTGACATTAGTTATCATACTATCGGAAATCAAATAATATTCTTTATCTTCTATTTTTACATCTGGTTCTATTCCAGTTCCATCAATACTAATGTCATTTGGTGTATAATATTTGGCAATAGTTATTTTTAATCCGTCTCCATCTGGAAGAGGTAATAAAGTCTGAACACTTCCCTTTCCAAAAGTTTTTTCTCCGACAAGTGTGGCTCTCTTATGATCTTTCAAGGCTCCAGATACAATTTCAGAAGCAGAAGCACTACCTCCATTTACTAATACAACCATTGGAAATTCTCCAAAATACTTTCCTTCTCTCATATAAACTTTTTCTTTTTCTTTTCTTTGTTTTGTGCTAACTATTCTTCCATTTTGAATAAACATAGAAGCTATTTTTACAGATTGACTTAACTCTCCACCAGGATTACTTCTCAAATCTAAAACAAGAGCTTTCATTCCTTTTGCCTGCAATCCTTCTAGAGCTTTTTTCATGTCATCATAAACATTATCTCCAAACTGAGTTAATCTTAAATAACCTATATGTGATTCTAGCATTTTGCTCTTAACATATTTTAATTCTATGACTTCTCTTTTTATTTCAAAAACTTTTGTTGTATTATTTATTTCTCTAAAAACTTTTATTTTTACAGTTGTATTTGCTTTTCCTTTTAATCTCTTTGTACTTTCTTCTGAAGTTAAACTATATGTAGATTTCCCATCTATTTCTGTAATTTTATCTTTTGGTTTTACTCCTACTTTATATGCAGGACCATCTTCTATTGGAGAAACAACAACTATCGGCTCATTAGCCTTCTTTTGAATTACCATTCCAACTCCAACATATTTTCCTTTTATATCTTCTTGAAAACTTTTTAATTCCTCTTTTGTAAAATATGTTGAATGAGGATCATCTAAAGATTCTACCATACCTTTTATAGCACCTTGCATAAGAGATCTTCTAGTTAAAACACTAGGTTTTTTAGGTTCTGTTGTATTTTTTATATCATTCTTCTTTTTATTTGTTTTTTTATTTTGGCCATCAACTTTTTCTTCTTTTTCCTCTCTTTGTTTTTGTGCATTAGCATTCTCAACATAACTTTCTTGAATTAAATCCATAATATCTGATATTTCTTTTAACTCTCTTAAATTATATAAAAAACCTGTTCTATCTGTATCCTTTGCAACAGATGAAGAGAAAAGTGTTAGCATCATTACGGCTACTACTTTTTTTAATTCTAATTTCACTTTATATGCCTCCTTACATTTATAAGTAAAGTCTCTTGACAGCCGTATGAGTTATACGAGCTCAATAAAGACAGGCTCTTCAAACTAATACGAACATCAGAGACTAATTTTCATTATTTATTTTTATACTTTTTTGTAAATTAAAAATAATATTTTTTATCTCATCTAGTCCAATCTCTTTTTTATCTCTAGAAAATTTAGCTAAATATTCTGTATTTCCTTTAGCTCCTTTTATAGGAGAAGTAGTGAAATTGTTTAGAAACAAATTCATCCTCTTTATATGTTCAACAATTTCTATTATAATTTTTAAATGAACATCTAAATCTCTTACTATCCCCTTTTCTATCTCTTCTTTATCAGCTTCAAACTGAGGTTTTATCAAAAATATTGCCTCTGTATTTTCATTCATCAATTCTACTATTTTATCTATAACTTTCTTAATAGATATAAACGAAATATCCATTACAATTATATCTATACTCTTATCTAAATCACTCTTTTCTAAGTCATTTATATGTTTGTTTTCTATACTTTTTATTTTTAAATTATTTCTTAATTTCCAATCTAACTGATTGGTTCCCACATCTACAGCATATACAAAACTAGCTCCATTTTGAAGTGAACAATCCGTAAAACCTCCAGTAGATGCACCAATATCTAAGACTACTTTATTTTTAAAATCCATTTTAAATTCTTTTATAGCTTTTTCTAATTTTAAGCCCCCTCGACTTACATAGGGAATATCTCTTTCCTTTATTCTTATCTCTCTTATCTTATCAATCGAAATAATTTCTCCAGGTTTATCAATTTTCCTTTCATTGACAATTACATTTCCTACCATTATTTGCCTTTTAGCAAATTCTATATTTTCAAAATAGTCTTTAAGGCATAAATATTCATCTAGTCTCATTTTCTTCTTCAAAGATTTTTCCATCTATCATATACTCCATAAGTGGATTTTGCATAAAAAGATTATAAAAACCTTTCTCATCCACATATTTTTTTAATTTTTTTGTTTCTTCAGATCTCAATACAAAGAATTTATCTCCTATTGGAACTCTTCCCTTCTCTTTAAAAAGTTCTACAAGTTCTGCAAAAGTTTTTACTTTAACTTCTGATTTTGCCCTTTTTATCCTGTCTTTTATAACACTTTCAGAGCAATCCAATTTTTCTGCAATTTGTTTCAGCCCTAATCCTTTTACTGTATATTTCAAAATATCATTAGCTTGTATAGGATTTATTCTATGGTACTTAGCTGACTCCATATCAGCTAAATAAACTATTTCTGCTTCTTCAGTTTCTGGTTGAATTTTTCCCCATTTTCCATGATGAGATAAAACAATATGACCTATATTTCTCTTTATTTCTTTTTTTAACTTATGATTTATTTGTTTCTCTATCAAAGCTAATACTTGATATACTTCTTTTAAAATATATTCTGGATTTTTTATCATCATTTGAGAATGAGATAAGTTTTCATCATTTCTCTTCAAACTAGATTTACTTATATCATGTATTATTATCCCAACAGTTATCACAAAGAAATCTATCTTTTCTTTTGCATTATCAAATGTTTTATATCTCCCTAAAATCTTTTTTCTAGAGATATTCAACACATCATATGTGTGTGTAGTAACTTTAACTCCTTGATCATCACATAACTCAAGATTTTTTACATCTTTGTAATTTAAGAGTTTATCAATAAATTTTTTAGATTTTTCGTTCTTCACTAGCATAAAAAAGTTCCTCTATTCTTTCTATTAAACTTTTTCCTTTCAGTCCTTCTTCTTCCAATAATTCTTCTCTTTTTCCATGTGGTATAATAGCATTTTTTAGACAAATTCTATGTATAATTTTATTGATACCATTATCATTTAAAAATTCAAGAATAGAAGTTCCAAAAGAATTTCTCATATAACTTTCTTCTAAAACATAAACATTATCGTATTCCCTAATATAGTTTAATAGATATTCTTCATCAAGAGGTCTTACAGAGGCTGCACTTACTATAGTTCCTTCAATTCCTTTACTCTTTAATTCATCGTATATAGTAAGTAATTCCTTCAACATCGTTCCTGTTACAATAAATAAATTTTTACTTCCTTTTTTTATTTCTTTCCATTTTCCAATTTCTAGTCTATTTTCTTCTTCTAAATCAAACACATTATCTTTAGGTATTCTTATTACTAAAGGAGAATTAAAGTTTTTAGATATATCTAGCGCCTGTTCTAATTCTTTTGCAGTAGTTGGGCATAAAACTGTAAAATTTTGAAGTGTTAAAAATATAGACATATCGTAAAACCCATTATGAGTTTTTCCATCTTCTCCTACTATTCCGCTTCTATCAATTATAAATTTAACAGGTAAATTTTGTATTGATACATCATGTATTATTTGACTTACTGCTCTTTGAATAAAAGTTGAATACACACATACATAAGGTTTTTTACCTGATTTAGCAAGTCCAGCAGCAAAAGTCACTAAAAAACCTTCTGCTATTCCTGTATCTATACATCTATTAGGAAGCTCCTTTGAGAACTCTCCTAAACCTGTTCCTTTAATCATTGCTGCTGAAAGTGCATATATGTCATTGTCTTCTTTTGCTATTTTTAGTATTTTTTCTCCAAAAACTTCAGAATAAGTTTTATTTTTTTTATAGGTATTTCCCGTTTCTATATCAAATGGAGAAATCCCATGAAATTTTTCTTTGTTCGCTTCTGCAAAACAATACCCTTTTCCTTTTTCGGTCTTTACCAATAAAATTGTAGGTTTTCTTTGAATTTTTGCTTTTTCAAAAAGTGAAATTAATGAACTTATATTATGTCCATCTGCTAAACTAAAAAATTTAAATCCAAAATTTTCTACAACATAAAGTGGTGTCACATAATTCTTTAAGGAATTCTCAAGTCTTCCTAAGGTTTTTTTAACTCTAATAGCATTTATTTTTTCAAAAAATACTTTTATTTCTGATTTAAAATTTTGATATGTTCCACTTGATATGACTCTTTTTAAAAATTTTGATATAAACCCAATATTCTCTCCGATAGACATCTCATTATCATTTATGATAATTATTAGGTTTTCAAGCTTTTTAGAACCAATATAATTTAAAGCTTCTAAAGAATGTCCATTTGATACCGAAGCATCCCCTACAATAACTATAACTTTTTTATCTGGATTTGCCATTGCAAAACCGACTGCAGCAGGTAAGGCTGTTCCTGCATGTCCAGATATAAAATGATCATAACTACTTTCAGATGGATCTTGAAACGGAGATAATCCATGTCTTTTCCTTAAAGTTTCTATTTTATCTCCCCTATCAGTTAAAATCTTATAAACATAAGCTTGATGACCAACATCAAAGAGTAAAATATCTTCTTTAAAATTAAAAACCTCATTCAAACATACAGTTAATTCAACTACACCTAAATTTGGTCCTAAATGTCCTCCATTTTTACTTGTAACATCTATCAACTTTTTTCTTATTTCTTCACATCTATTGATAAGTTCAGTATTCATAGCTTAATTTCACCAATTTCTATTATATATTTTTCCATTCTAAAGATATACTAGGGTTTTCTTTGTTTTCTTTAAAAATAATTATAGTTCTTCCAACTATTCCAACTACTTCAAACTCTTTAATATCCATCAATTTAGAATAAATAACTCCCTTTTCTTCTTCACAGTTCTGTAAAATTTTCACTTTTATAAGTTCTCTTGAATTTATCGCTTCCAAAATACTTGTTATTATATTTGAATTTAATCCATCTTTTCCTATTCTAACTAAAGGTTCTAAATTATGTGCTTTTTTCTTTAAAAAAGCTCTTTTTTTACTGTTCATTTTCTCTCCCATTTTCTCTTATATTTCTAATAACATAGGTAATATAATTGGATTTCTTTTTAATTTTTCATAGAAAAATCTCGATAATAAATCTCTCATATTTCCTTTTAAATCAGCCCAATCTCTACCTTCGTAAGTTTCTGAATAACTAATTTTTGATTTCAACAAATCTAAAGCCTCTTTTATTGTATCCTCTGAATCTTTATAATAAACAAAACCTTTAGTTGAAATTTCAGGCCCTGCTAAAATTTTACCAGTTTTCTTATCTACAGAATAAGCTACAATCACAATTCCATCTTCAGATAGTTGTTGTCTATCTTTTATAACTTTACTTCCTATATCTCCTACTCCAAGTCCATCAACTAAAACTTCTCCTGAAGTTACTTTTCCATTTACTTTAGCATATTCTTTTGTTACTTCTACCTTATCTCCGTTTTGAGTTAAAAGTATTTTATCCTTGGGAACTCCTGTTTCTATTGCTGATTTCATATGTGCTTTAAGCATTCTATATTCTCCATGAACGGGCATAAAGTTCTTAGGATTTATTAAATTAAGCATAAGTTTTTGTTCCTCTTTACTTCCATGACCAGACACATGTATTCCAGCAACTTTCTTAAAAACTAAGTCAACATCATATCTTAATATATTATTAATATTAGTTGAAACAGCTTTTTCATTTCCAGGTATTGGTGTTGAAGATATAATAACTGTATCCCCTTCTCTCAATGTTATGTGTTTATGCATAGTCTTTGCTATCCTTGAAAGAGCTGCCATTGGTTCCCCTTGAGTTCCTGTACATAATATAACTACTTCATCATCATTATATTTTTCTACTTCCGATATAGGAATCACTAAATTTTTAGGTATATTTAAGCAACCAACAGTAGGTGCTATTTCAAAAACTTTTATTAAACTTCTTCCATCAATAGCTATCTTTCTCTTGAATTGAGTTGCTATATCTACTATTTGTTGTATTCTATGCACATGTGATGCAAAAACAGCTATAATAATTCTTCCACTAGCTTTTTGAAATTCTTGTCTAAACGCATCTCCGACACTTCTTTCTGATGGAGTAAATCCTTCAACCTCAGAGTTTGTTGAGTCAGATAGCATTAAATCTACTCCTTCTTCCCCTAATTCAGAAAGTCTTACAAAGTCAACTTTTTCTCCATCAACCGGAGTTAAATCTATCTTAAAATCTCCTGTAAAGAATACATGACCTGCTGGTGTTTTTATTGATAAACAATAAGAATCTGCTATTGAATGTGTTACTTTTACAAATTCAACAGTAAAATATTTCCCAGCATTAACTTTGCTTCTTGAAGATACTTCTATCATCTTAGGAACTTTTTTCTTTTTACCAAAATTTTCAAATTTTGATTTTATAAGTGCATTTGTTAATTTACCACTATATATAGGAGTATCCTTTTCTATTTTTTCATATAAATAAGGTATTCCTCCAATATGATCTTCATGTCCATGAGTAACAAATAATCCTTTTATCTTTTCTTTATTGTTTTCTAAAAAAGAATAATCTGGTATGACTAAGTCTATCCCTGGTAAATTTTCATCAGGAAAAATTGCTCCTGCATCTATAATTATTATCTCATCTTTATACTGAACGATGCTACAATTTTTACCTACTTCTTCAAGACCACCCAAAGGAATAACATACATTTTATCTAAATCTTTCTTACTCTTTTTAGTTTTATTTTTCGTAGATATTTCTTTATTCTCTTTTTTTATTATTTCAAGCTCAGAAACTTCTTCCAAAACCTCTACGTTTTTATTTTCTTTATTTTTTTTGACAGATTTTCTTTTTTTATTATTTTTTTTATTTTCTTTTATATCCAATACATCATTTTTAATATTTTTTATTTTGTCTTCTATACTAATTTTATTCTCCTTCATTTCCAATTGTCGTTTCTCTTGACTCGTTTTCTTCATTTCTCACTTCTCCTATTCTCTCTCCTTCTTCAATTATATTTTGTCCATCAGAAATAGTAGAATTTCTAGGTTCTATCGGTATATGTGATACTGGTTTTATTCCTTTTTCTATTTCAAGGTATTTATTTAAAAATCTTCTTGTCATTCCACCAGCTACAGCTCCTCCACCTCCAGCTCCTTCAAGTAAGCACACAAAAACAATTTCTGGTTCTTGATCAGCTGGAAAATAACCAGCTACCCAAGCGTGTGTTAATTTTGAATGTGGATTTTGAGCTGATCCACTCTTTGCAGCTACTTTTACATATGGATTTTTTAAAATTCTAGTTGTCCCATTTACTTGCTCTACAGTTGCTATTAAAGCATCATTTATTATTTCATAATATGAATTTTCATAATCCGTTACTCTTGTAATATTTGTTTTTATATCTATTTTTTTACCAGTTTGTAAATCTTCAATTTTTGAAACTACATGAGGCTCATATGCCCATCCTTTATTTGCTATCATAGAGTACATCTTTGCTATTTGAATAGGTGTAACTAATGTATACCCTTGACCTATAGATAAAAGTATAGTATCTCCTTTAAACCACCCTGTTTTAATTTTTTTCTTTTTCCAATTTGCATCAGGAATTATCCCCTTCTTTTCTCCTGGGATATCTATACCACTTTTTTCTCCTAGAGAAAAATCTCTTGCAGCTCTTATTATAGGCTCTGCCCCTATTTGATCTGAATATTTATAATAATAGGGGTTAGCAGATTCAACCAAAGATTTTTTCATATCTGTTGCACCATGGCCTCCTCTTTTCCAAGCTCTCCATTTCCATTTCCCTATTTGATAATATCCAGTGTAATCATAATATTTTTCTTTTGGATCTATACCTTTTTTTAAAAAAGCCATAGCTGAAATTACTTTAAAAATAGATCCAGGTGGATATTCTCCAGCAATACTTTTATTTGTTAAAATCTTTCTTGGGTCATTTGAAATTCTTGCCCAATCTTCTTTTGAAATTTGTGAACTAAACATGTTTAAAGAATAAGTCGGATAACTCACTATAGTTATTATTTCTCCATTTGATGGTCTAAGTGCAATAAAAGCTCCACTTCTACCATCTTTTTTAAATTCTTCTTCCATATACTGTTGCAATTCCATATCTATACCCATATACAAATTTTTCCCTGCAACAGGAGTTTTTACTCTATCTACATCTCTTTGCCTTCTATTTAAAGCATTTACTTCTATATATTCGTATCCACTTTTCCCTCTTAAAATATCATCATAGCTTTTTTCTATACCAGATTTTCCTATAACATCTCTCGGACTATACCCTTCTTCTTTTAAATTTTCATATTCTTTTTCAGATATTTTTTTTATATACCCTATAGTATGAGAAGCAACTGAATCATATAGATATTTTCTTTTAGAATAAATTTGTACTTCTAAATAAGGATAATCATTTGCTATCTCCATTATCTTATGTGCTTTTTCTTCTTCTAAATCTTCCAATATAACATTGTCTTTAGAATATGGAAATATTTCTCCATTTTTTATTCTCTTTGAAATATATTCTTCTGTTCTATCTGTTAACTTTGCTATTTCCCTTATATAATCTAAATTTTGCTCTCTCCCTAAGGAATAGATAAGTCTATACCCTGTTCCATTAGTTACTACCATTCTATCTTTAGAATCAAAAATTTTCCCTCTAGGAGATTCTATTTTTATTAATTTGTATTGATTTCTTTCAGCTAAGTATGAATAATCATTTCCTCTTATAACTTGTAAATAAAAAAGTCTTAAAAGTAAAATTGAAAAACATAATAAGATTAATATTTTAAATATCACTTCTCGTTCTTGACTTTTTTCTCCTAATGTTGGTTTTTTTTCTCTTCTTCTATCAAACTTCATTTACTTATTTCCTTTTATTTCTCTAGATCTGGCAGTATAAATATAATTGAAAATTATAAAAAATATTATATTTACCAACAAATATTCTATCTCAAAATTTCTATAAGAATATAAAAAATAAAATATTATATCCATTATTGGTAAATAAAGAGATATCTTTCTACTATATTCTATAAACCTAAAAATAAAAAAATTTACTCCACAAAATAGTGCTAACATAAAAAAATTAAAAAAATATCTATCCGATTGCAATGACATAAAAACATATACTAGTAATATAAGAAGTAAATTTTTCTTTTTTCCTAATATAAATGATAAATATGGCAAGCTAATCCCAACCAAAATACTGTTTACTGATATACTATTTTCTATAAATATTAAAATTAAAGATATTAAATTTACTATCATTTTTCATCTCTACTTTATTGTTATATTAACTCTATTTTCTAAATCATTATTTTCTACCATGTCTTCAATTTTAAGTACTTTAGCTATTTTTTGTGCTATAAAATAATCTTCCTTATTATATTCAACAATACTTTTCTCCATATCTTTTTCTGATTTTTGATTTATGGAATTATATCCAGCTTTCTTTAAAGCATTAGTAGCTTTTTTTACATTCTCTTCTGAAGCGAATATATCAATTTTAAAATCTATCTTCTTCTCACTACCTAAAATTACGACAACATTTGCCAATGTAGGAATAGATGATTTATTTTTAATTTTAAAATATTTTTCTGGTAACTTATCTATAATTTCAGCTGCCTTTTCTTTTGAAATATCATTCAGTATGATATAGCTTTGATCTAATTGATTTTCATAGTTAGCTGCATTGTATTTTACTCCTAGAGAATTTTTTAAACTATCTCCTGCTTTTCTAGCATAGCCTCCAACTCCGTTTGCATTCAATATATCTACTAATATATTTGAATTTACTTCTTCGACTCCATTTTTTTCATGGTATAGTTCCTTAAACATCGAATATAAACTTGAAGTCAATATAAATCTTTTTTCTTCTATATTTGTTTCTGGAATATTTTTTTCATTATCAACATCTAATTTCATTTCTCCGTTTTTTATAACTGCATATCTAGTTAATTTTTCTGGAACTATAGAGTTAATTTTTTCTAAAACTTTCTCATAGTTATGAGTATCAACTAGATCTTTTATTGTTTCATCATTATCTAAATATAACTCAAAAGGTATTTTTATAGCTAGCTTATCTTCATATACTGCAAACAAATTTTGCTTTCCTATTATTAAAACTTTTTCGTCTTTAGTAAGTTTTAAACTAGATGCTCTAAAATTAAAAAATAATAAAATTGCTAAAATAGCTGTTAAAACTATTATCAATATTGGAGCACGACCTCTTTTTTTAGTTTTTTTATTTATTGACTTCTTACTCATTGTTAGTATTATCCTCCTTACCTATTAAAATTTCATCTTCTATTTCTATTATTTTTATTTTTACCAAACTATTTAAGAGTTCTTTTTTTTCAGATTTAAATCTCACCCTAAGATAATTATCTGTATATCCTAAATACTCCCCATTTTTTTCTTCTTCTACCAACACTTCAAGTATTTCACCTAGATATTTTTCTCTAGTCTCTTTCATCATAACATGTTTTAGGGTACTTAATCTATCTGCTCTTTCTTTCTTAATATTATTTGGAACTTTCCCTTCCATATTATTTGCAATAGTTCCTTCTCTATCTGAGTATTGGAAAATATGAAGTCCAGAAAATCCTATTTCCTCTATAATTTTATATGTGTTTATAAACATTTCTTCTTCTTCTTTTGGAAAACCTACTATAACATCAGCTGTAAACTCTATATTTTTTACTTCTGATTTTAATTTTAAGAGACTTTCTCTTATAAGTGAACTTCCATAGCTCCTTCTCATATTTTTAAGAACTGTATCATCACAAGATTGCAAAGATATATGTAAATGTGGCATTAAATTTTTGTTTTTAAATAATTCAATAAATTTATCTGAAATTTTATCCGGATACACCGAACCTATTCTAATTCTTTTCAATCCGTCTATTTTCAATATATCTTCCAATAAAGTTTCAAAAGTTTCTCCACTTTCAAAATCTTCTCCATAAGCACCTAAATTTATCCCAATTAAAATAACTTCTTTAAATCCATCTTCAATTAGCTTTTGAATTTCATTCAATATATTCTCTTTTTTTCTTGATCTACTTTTCCCTCTTGCAAAAGGAATTTTACAGTATGAGCAGAATTGATTACAACCATCTTGTATTTTCACATAAGCTCTTGTCATTTCTCTCAAAGTTGCAAATTCGTATTCTTGATATTCTTTTTCTTGAAAAATATTTCCATTTTTTTCTCTTTCAAAACTTATATCTTCTATAGCTCCAACAAAGTTTACTATATTACTTTTATTTTTGTTATCAATAACAAAATCTACATCTTCTATTTCTAAAATTTCCCTACTATTTGTTTGAGCATAACAACCTGTAACTATAACTTTAGCTGCAGGATTTATTTTTTTTGCTCTTCTAAGCATATTTCTAGTTTTTCTATCTGCTATACTTGTAACTGTACAAGAGTTAATTATATATATGTCTGACGATTCTTCAAAAGAAACCTCTTCATACCCTTTTTTTAACAGTTGATTTTTTATACTTTCTGTTTCATATTGATTAACCTTACACCCCAGAGTGTGAAAAGCAACCTTTTTAGAAAAACTCATTTATTATAACTCCTCCCGTAACTATGGCTGCTGTCTCAGCTCTTAATATTCTATTTCCTAAACTAATTATTTTAGCTTCTCTTTTTTTTAAGAGTTCTATTTCTTCGTTTTCAAATCCACCTTCTGGTCCTATTATATATAAAATATTCTTAATTTCTTTGTCCTTGTTTTTTAAAATCTCTTTTATATAAATATTTTTTTCACTTTCATATGGAACAATAATCAAATCATATTTTTCAAATTCTAACTCATTCATTTTTTTAATATCATCAATAATAGTTGGATTAACCCCTTGACATTGTTTAAGAGCCTCTTTTGAAATATTATCCCATCTATCTTTTTTCTTATCTAATTTAACAACACATCTATTAGCTAAAATAGGTATAATTTTATTAATACCTAATTCTGTCAACTTTTGAATGGTTAAATCCATTTTATCTCCCTTTAATATAGATATTCCAGCATCAATTTTTATATTAAGGGAAAATTTATCTTCTTTTTTTTCAATTATTTTTAACTTTATATGTTTTTCATCTATTTCTTCTATTTTGCAAAAATATTCATTTTTTCCGTCAACCGCTCTTAGCTTGTCTCCAATATTTTTTCTAAAAACATTTTTCACATGATTTATATCTGATAAATCAAGAATTTCTATATAGTCCCCTTGAATTTCTGACACAACAACACTTAACAACTTTTTCTCCTATATTCTTTTTCCATTTTTTATAAAATCTTGTAATGTAGTTTCAGATAATATTTTTGTCATAGCATTATCAAGTTTACTCCAAATGCAAGTTTCCCCACAAGCATCTTCTAAGCAATTATGCCCACTTTTATCCATTTCATTACAATCTATAACCTTTTCTTCATCATCTAATATTTTATATATAGTATATAAATTTATTTCTTCTGGAGCTAGTGCCAATTTATACCCTCCACTAGGTCCTCTTTTCCCTTCAATTATATTTTCATTTTTTAATTTAAATAGTATCTGCTCCAAATATTGAACAGATATATCTTGTTCTTCTGATATTTCTTTAATTCTCACCAACTTACTTTCATTAGAATTTTCAGAAATATAGGCTAATGCTCTTAATCCATATCTAACTTTCGTGTTAATTTTCATTTCTTTCCTCTTTCTTTCTCAAAATGCTCATAAGCTCTTGGAGTTACAACTCTACCTCTATTAGTTCTTTTTAAAAATCCCATCTTTACTAAATAAGGTTCGTATACTTCTTCTAAAGTTCTCCTATCTTCTCCTAACAATAAAGATAAAGTTTCTATCCCAACAGGTCCTCCATCATAGTTTTCAATAATTGAATTTATAATATTCCTATCCAACTCATCTAAACCAAAACTATCTATACCCAACATATCCAATGCTTTCACTGCATCAATCTCATTTATATTTCCATTTCCTTTAATTTCACAATAATCCCTAACTCTTTTTAACAATCTATTTGCTATTCTTGGTGTTCCTCTGCTTCTTTTAGAAATTTCATTTGCTCCATCTTCTGTTATTCCTATTCCTAAAAGCTTTGCTCCCCTTTTTACTATGGATTTTATTTCATCGTCTGTATAATATTCCATTTTGTGACTAACACCAAATCTATCTCTAAGTGGAGCACTTAAAAGTCCAGCTCTTGTTGTTGCTCCTATTAATGTAAATGCTTGTAACTCTATTCTAACAGATTTTGCTGATGGCCCTTTTCCTATCATTATATCCAACTCTCCATCTTCCATTGCTGGATATAATATTTCTTCTACCGAATTATTTAATCTATGTATCTCATCTATGAAAAGTATATCATTTTCTTCTAAAGAAGTTAAAATAGCAGCTAAATCTCCTGCTTTTTCCAATATTGGCCCCGATGTTATTCTTAAATTTGCTTTCATTTCATTGGCTATTACTCCTGCTAAAGTTGTTTTCCCTAGTCCAGGTGGACCATATAGAAGAATATGATCAACAGTCGTATTTCTCTTTTGAGCAGCTTTTATTGAAATTTCCATTTTTTCTTTTAGTTTTTCTTGTCCAATATATTCTTTAAAGGTTTTTGGTCTTAATGATTTTTGAATTTCCACTTCATTTTGAAACTCAAACTCACTTAATATTCGTTCCATAAAATACCCCTTTCTCTCTAAATTAAAACTTAAATAAATCTAAAAATTAGGTATTCTACCAAACCTATAATTCCCCCTAATATTCCCCCAATAACTTCTATGTGTTTTAATTCTTTTTTAGCTAATTCTATTATTATTTTTTCTAGCTTATCAAGTGAAAAACTAGAAATTTTTTCAGATATAATAAGTGTAAATTTTATATTATCCTCTGCATAATTTGAGAAAACTTCAATTATCTTGTCCTGATTTTCCATAACAACGTTCTTAATAGTAGAACTTATTTCAGACATAACATTGTCAGTTAAAAAAAATTGCATTAATGGAAACATTTCTTTAAGTTTTGATTTTAAGTTTTTTTGTAAAATTTGGTCAATTAATTCTTCTAATTTCAAAGAAAATTTATCCCTATCAATATTTTCAATAACATCCTTTACTGAAATCAGTTCTTTCTCTATTACATTTGCAATACCTTGTCCAATTTCTGCTCGTCTTCTAGGAATCAAACCTTGTATCTTAAAAAGTCCCAAATTTATTTCCTTATATGGTCTAAATAACATTTTTATAGCTAGATAATTTGTTATCCAACCAATAATTGCTGATATTAATACTATCAAAATTAATTCTTTCATTACTTTCACCCATTTAACATTATTCGCCTTATATTTTATCATAAATTGCAATAAATTAAAATCTTTAATTTTTTGATAAAGAAAAATATTTTTTGAATAGTAATTTTTTTAATTTCATTTTATTTTTGATTTACTACTATACTTGAGATATTTATACTATATATTTTTTGTATATAAAATCTATAATATAGAACCTTTTATTAGAATTTATTTTTTAAAATAAATATTTTTTTAATATTTTATAGAACTTTTATTATTGTTATTTGAGTTCTATTATTATTTAAAACTTTATTATAAAATTACTTATCAAGTATTTAAAAATATATAAATTTAGGAGGAAGTTATGTTAGCAAATTCTGTTATTGATCTAATTGGTAATACACCATTAGTAAAAATTAATAATATTGATACTTTTGGAAATAATATTTTTATAAAAATGGAAGGAGCTAATCCTGGAAGAAGTACAAAAGACAGAATTGCATTAAAAATGATACAGGAAGCTGAAAAAGAAGGATTACTAGATAAAGAAACAGTTATTATAGAAGCTACTAGTGGAAATACTGGTATCGGTCTTGCTATGATTTGTGCTATTAAAAATTATAAATTAAAAATAATTATGCCTGATACTATGAGTGTTGAAAGAATACAACTTATGAGAGCTTATGGAACTGAAGTTATTCTAACTAAAGGTGCTTTAGGTATGAAAGGTTGTTTGGAAAAATTAGAAGAAATTAAAAAAAATGAGAAGAAATTCTTTGTTCCAAACCAGTTTAAAAATATGAACAATCCAAAAGCTCACTATGAAACAACTGCTGAAGAAATTTTAAAAGATTTAGATAATAAAGTTGATATTTTTATTTGTGGAACTGGTACTGGAGGAAGTTTCTCTGGTACTGCAAAAAAATTAAAGGAAAAACTTCCGCATGTAAAAACTTTTCCTGTTGAACCTGCATCATCTCCTCTTCTTTCTAAAGGATATATTGGGCCTCATAAAATTCAAGGTATGGGAATGAGTATTGGAGGAATTCCTGCTGTTTATGATGGAAGTCTTGCTGATGGAATTTTAACTTGTGAATGCGATGATGCTTTTAATACTATGAGAGAATTAAGTCATAAAGAAGGAATTTTAGCAGGAATATCAAGTGGTGCAACTCTTCATGCTGCCCTTGAATATTCAAAAGAAAATATGAATAAAAATTTAAACATAGTTGTTCTTGCAACTGATTCAGGAGAAAAATACTTATCAAATATTTGTGAATTATAAATAAAGTCTCTGACGTCCGTATTAGTTCGAAGAGCCTGTGTTTATTGAGCTCGTAGAACTCATACGGCTGTCAAGAGACTAATTTTTATATTAAAATAAAAAATACTTTTATTATATATCTGACATACCTCTAGAAGAAGCAGATGAAAAACTATTGGTATAAAGAAATTAGTTGTTTTATTTAACAAATAAATTTACTTCAATAACACTTAAAATATACCTAATATCTTTTGCAACAAAATATCTATAAGTCCGATACATACCCAACAAGAAAACCCTAATACTAAAGGTTTTACTCCTGAACCTATCAATTTTTTTACATTAGTATTTAAACCAATTGCCGTCATAGCCATAACAATAAAAAATTTACTTAAGCTCTTTAAAATATGAAATAAATTTTTTATGTATTCTGATATATCAACCGATATTAATCCAATTTCAAAAAAGTAATTAAAAATTGTAGTAATTATTGAAGCACAAACAAAGTATGCAATAAACATAGGAAAAATTTTCCCTAGTGAAACTTTATTTTTACTAGAATTTTTCTTAGCATTGTAGAATGCTAAAGTTAAAGTTATTGGTATTATTGCAAGTGTTCTAGTCAATTTTACTATAGTTGCTCTATCTAAAACCATAGTTCCTGTATGGTGTAGTAAATCCCAAGCTGTTGCTGTTGCTGTTACAGATGATGTATCATTTACAGCTGTACCTGCAAAAATTCCAAATCCTTCATTTGAAAATCCTAGTATTTCTCCAAGAGTTGGAAAAATTAAGGCTGCCAACACATTAAATAAAAATATAACAGATATACTTTGAGCTATTTCATCGTCTTTTGCTTCAATAACCGGAGCTGTTGCTGCTATTGCTGAACCTCCACATATTGATGAACCCACTCCTATTAAAATTGCTATATTTTTAGAAATTTTTAATGTTTTTGATAAAATATATGCAACTAAAAGTGCAATACTTATAGAACTTACTATTATTGGAAGTGATGTTTTTCCAACAGATATTACAGTCTGTAAATTAAGTCCAAACCCTAATAAAATAACAGCATACTGAAGTACTTTTTTTGATACAAATCCTATGCCTTTATCTAATTTTTCTCTTTTTTTTAAAAAAGAACTCAAAACAATTCCAATTAATATTCCAAAAACTGGACTCCCCACTATTGGAAAAGATTTCCCTAAATACCAAGCTGGAATAGCTAAAATTAAACACAATAAAACTCCATATAATTTACTGGAACATTCACTTTTCTCCATTACATAACTCCTTTTTTATTTATTTTTAATATATTCAGAAATATTATAGCACAAAGTTTATAAAATATAGTATTTTAAAATTTCTAATTTTTATATTTTCCTATATAAATAAAGTCTCTTGACAGCCTTATGAGTTCTACGAGCTCAATGAACACAGGCTCTTCGAACTAATTCGGACGTCAGAGACTAATTTTGCTATTTAATTTTTATACTTTCCTGTAGATTAAAAAAAGCCAATTGCAGATTTTAAAAAAATCTTTTGCAATTGGCGTTTTTTAGTTTATATTTTTACATTTGTTGATATAACTTTATTTTTTCATCTAACTTTTCTAAATTAACTACATCAACTTCAACTTCTTCTCCATTAAGTATAAGTTTAACTTTTTCTTTTCCTTTTACTTTGGAATATCTTGAGAAAAGATTTTTTGCAAATTCTGTTTCTTCATCGGTTAAAATTGTGTTAGCTACCATATGTGGACCTGGGACTCCATTACTGTAAATGTAGCAACTCAAATTCTCTTTTCTTCTCATATCATCTATTGTTTCATTAGATTCAAAATTTCTTCCTACAAAAAGATATCTAGCTTTAGATAATCTAAAAAATCTAGCCTCTTTTATTAATTTAAAAAGCCAAGCATGTTCTTCTTCCAAAAGTCCATCTTCTTCCAAAACTTTTAACCTACTAGAGTATCCTGGATCTGTTAGTAAACACCCTCCACCAGGACTAGGATACTCAACAAGACCATAATAATCCATAAGCTCCATCTGTCTATGTCTAGATCTTCCATTTATATCTAATAATCCTTCTCGTTTTATCCAACCTTCCCTTTCAGCTTTACTAGGTGGTAAAAGTTTCCCAGATAAAGGTCTTAATATTAAATCTTCCATTCCAGATAATTTTTTAACTTTCTCCAAAGCTTGTGGATTTTGTGACATAGGTCTTTGCCCTAAAACTTCACCAGATATAACAAATTGAGCATCGTACTCTTCCAACAATTCTCCAGCTATTTTAAACATAAGAGAATGGCAATCTATGCAAGGATTCATATTTTTCCCTCTTCCATAAACTGGATCTTTAACAACTACTGTATGTCTCTTTTTAAAATCTATATATTCTAGTTTAATTCCTAACTGCTTTGCCATATTTTCAGCTTTTTCATTTTTTCCACCAAAAAAATGTGAAACAAAATTAAGTGCAATAACTTCTACTCCTTGTTCTTGAACAACTTTAATTGCTAATGCACTATCTAAGCCTCCTGAAAATAATGCCAATGCTCTAATTTTTTCTCTCAATTCTTTCCCCTTTTTCTAAATCAATTAATTTTTTTTCTCTTTTTTTCCCTTCATAAAATACTTTCATATTTTCAGGTACTATTGTATACACATTTTTAGCTATTTGAGCAAAACTTGCATTTTTTATTTCCATAGCTCCCGCTAGAAAATCCATTATTCTTTGAGCTACATTTGGTCCAACATTTTCTAAATTTATAGTTATCATTTTCCCTTTATCTATAAAATTTGCAATTTTTTTACAATCTTCAAATTGTTTTGGATCTATAAATACAGTACTATAATCACTTTCTTCCTCAAAGTTTTCTTCATCGTACTCTTCATCTTCTTCTTTAATATTTTTTTTCTTTTTTCCTAATAAAGATTTTGATATTTTATTCTTTTTTGTTTCTTTTATCTCTTCTTCTTCATAATCTTCATCATATTCTTCATTGTATTCCTCATCATCAACACTATCTACACCTATTAATTCTTTTCCTTCTTTTATTATTTTAGAAAATAATTTCATTTTGTCCTCCTATTTTATTTATTTAAAAATCTTTGTTCCAACTCTAATAAAGGTACTTCCTTCTTCCAAAGCTATTTTATAATCATTTGACATACCCATTGACAATTCTGTCAAACTTCCAAAAAAATACTTTTCATTTAATTCATCTTTTACTTTTCTTAAATCTGAAAAAACTTTTCTTAAAACTTTTTCTTCCTCAATAAAAGGTGCCATAGTCATAAGCCCAGTTATATTTAAATTTTTTAATTTTTTTAGTTCCTCTATATCCTTTTCAAAGTCTTCCAAATTATATCCTTGCTTACTTTCTTCACCAAAAATATTAATTTCAATTAAGACATCTTGGATTTTATTTATTTGCTCTGCTTTTTTATTAATTTCTTGAGCTAAAGCCAACTTATTTACAGAATGAATTAAATTTACATCTTCTATTATATATTTAACTTTATTTTTTTGCAAATTTCCAATAAAATGCCATTCTACTTTTTTTTCTTTCTCTTTAAAGTATTCTATTTTTTCTTTTATTACCTGAACTTTATTTTCTCCACAAATATTTTGACCAGTTGTTAAAAATAAATCAATATCTTCAACTGGAGAATATTTTGTCACAGCAACAAGTTTTACTTTTTCTGGATAAGGAGAACATTTTTTTATATCTTCTAATATTTCCTCAACATTTCTTTTTATATCCATAACAACCTCTTTTTATATTTCTAACAACTCTGTCATAACATCGTTAAAAACCATCAACCCTTTATGACTTAACACATAGCCTTTATTTTTTGAGTTTAAATAGCCATCTAGGAAAAGTTTTTTACATTTTCTCTGATACTTTCCTCGAGGAATAATTTCATCGTTTAGTAATCTGAACCCTACTAAATATCTATACACTTCTGTATCTTCTTCTGTTAAAATTTCTTTTTCTTCTACTGGTAAAATATCCTTATCTAATTTTTTATAATAATCTTTTAAATTAAAAAAATTCTTGTATCTTTCATTAGCTAAATATCCAGCAGAAGATAAGCCTATACCTAAATAATTTTTATTTTCCCAATATATTGAATTATGTTTTGCTTGAAAACCAGGTTTACAAAAGTTTGAAATCTCATAATGAATATAGCCTTTTTCTACTAAAAAATTTATTATATATTCATACATTGTTGCTTCTAAATCATTATCTGCTTCCTGTAATTTACCAGCCTTTAAATCTCTATAAAATTTAGTTCCTTCTTCCCAAATCAAAGAATAGATTGAGATATGTTCCGGATTTAATTCAATAACTTTTTCTAAATCATATTTTAACATTTCTAATGTTTGATTAGGTAGAGCAAACATTAAATCTACACTCATATTTTTAAAGCCTATATTTCTAGCTAGTTTATAAATATTTATAGCCTCTTCACTACTATGTATCCTTCCTAAAAGTTTCAATTTTTCTTCATTAAATGTTTGTATACCAATACTTAATCTATTTATTCCTAATTCTTTATAAGCAATCAATTTATTTTTATCAACAGTTTTAGGATTAACTTCAATAGTCAACTCCGTATTTTCATCAAAATAAAATTGAGATAATATTTTTTTTAAGTTTTCAATAGAAAGGAGAGACGGCGTCCCTCCTCCAAAATAAATAGTTTTTTGCTTTTCTTTTATATCAACTTTTCTTTTATAAATTTCTAGTTCTTTTAACAAATATTCAATATACTCGTCTATTTTTTGCTCAGTTGATGTAATTGAAGTAAAATCACAATAATTACATTTCCTCTCACAGAAAGGTATATGAATATAAGTATTATAGACTTTCAACATAACTTAAAAATTCTTTCTCCATATTTTGTAATTTTCTTTCAGCAACTTCTTTGTTATTATCAACAACAGAAATATAGAATTTAATTTTGGGTTCTGTTCCAGATGGTCTAACAGTTAAATATGTTTCATCTTCCAATATAAATTGAATTACATCTGCTTTAGGTAAAGTCCCTATACCATTTTTATAATCTAGATATTCTTTTACTTTAATTCCTGCTATCTCTGTGTGTTTATGTTCTCTTAAAGATTTCATAATTTTAGAAATTTCTTCTAATCCATCTTTTCCTTTTTTAGTGATTGGAATAGTATTTTCAAGTCTCCAACCATATTTCTCATAAATTTTAATTAATTCTTTATACAATGTTGAATTATTATTTTTATAATGAGTTACCATTTCAGCCATAATCATACTAGCAACAACGGCATCTTTATCTCTTACATGTGTTCCTACTAAATACCCTATTGCTTCTTCAAACCCAAATAAAAAAGTTCCATCTAATTCTTTATTTTCAAATTGTCTAATTTTTTCTCCTATATATTTGAAACCTGTTAAAGTTCTAAAAGATTTTTTATTATTTTTCTTTACAATAGTATCTAAAAGAGGTGTAGAAACTATTGTTGTTATCATAGTTCCATTTTCTGGTATATTTTTTTTATTCATTAGAATATACTCAGCAAATAAAATACCTATTTGATTTCCATTTGGATAAAACCATTCTCCTTCATTATTACGAATAGCAATTCCAACTCTATCTCCATCGGGGTCATTTGCTATACAAATATCTGCCCCTATTTTATCAGCAAGTTCTGTACTTAATTTAAATACAGAAGTATCTTCAGGGTTGGCATAATCACAAGTTGGAAAATTTCCATTTGGTTCTTCTTGTTCTTTAACAGGATGTACATTAGAATATCCCATCTCTTTTAGCACTCTTTCAACCGGTCTTGCTGCAACTCCATGTAAAGGAGAATAAACTATTTTAAGATTTTCTTTATTTTCCACATTTGGATTAATTGCATTTTTTTTAACTTCTTCTGTATATTTATCATCTAAATCTTTTCCAACATATACAAGTAAACCTTTTTCAATAGCTTCTTCTTTCGACATTAACTTTATTCCATTAAAAATATCTACTGCTTCAACTGAAGAAACTATACCTTTTGCTTGAGGATCAACTATTTGAGCTCCATCTTCCCAGTAAACTTTGTATCCATTATATTCTTTAGGATTGTGTGAAGCTGTTATCATTACACCTGCTTGAGCTTTTAATTCTCTAGTTGCAAATGAAAGTTCTGGTGTAGAATGTACACTATCAAATAAATAGCTTTTTATTCCATTACCTGCCAAAGTCATTGCTGTATTTTCTGCATTTTCAACTGAATCTAATCTAGAATCATATGCAATAGCAACCCCTTTATTTTTACCAACTTCTCCTGTATGTTCTATAATATAGTTTGCTAATCCTTGAGTAGCTTTTCTTATATTGTATTTATTCATTCTATTTTTACCAATACCTCTAACCCCTCTCATTCCAGCTGTTCCAAAGCTAAGATTTTGATAAAATCTACTCTCGATTTCTTTTTCATTATTCTCAATACTTCTTAATTCTTCTTTTTCTTCTTGAGTTAAAACATCAGAGTTTAACCATTTTTTGTATTCATCTAAAAACATAATTTACTCCTTTTTTTTAAAATATTCCCCCAACTACTCTTCCTAATTCATCTTCTAATACTGGAACAGCTTCATTGAAGTCTAAGTTTATTTTATTAGCTATACTTAGAACTCTTGTTGAATACTTATCCATATTAGTTTGTTCTGTAGATGTTGATGTTCTACTTCCTGAACTTCCTTGTTTTATACTATTTTTTGTTGCAACATTAACGGTTTTTTCTGTCTTTTCTGTTATTAAAATATCTGTTATCATTGCATACTTAACATCTTTTACTAAGGCATCTGCAATTGTTGCAACAGCAGATGCTGCTAACCCCCAACCTACAGCAGTATAAACTCCTCCTGATCTTTGTCCTCCTAAGAAAGCTCCAACTCCTCCCGCAAGAACTGCATCAGAAAAACCTCCTTGATTATCCCCAGTTAAATTTATTTTATCTACTTTTAAAATATTAGCCTGTAACCAATATTTTGCTTGACTTGGATCTTCTACTATTTTATAACCTTTTGATACTAAAGTTGTCTTTATTTTTTGATCAATATTCAAATTTTTTCCGCTTGTATTTTTTATTTCAACAAAGACAGTTTTTTGAGCTGGTGCTGCTGGTTCTAACCATATAGTATCAGACATTTTAGTCTGTACATCTAAATTTCTTTTCGATACTACTGTATGCACTGTCGAACAAGATGCAAATACAAGTATCACTCCTATTGATAATAAAATTATTTTAAAATATTTTTTCATTTCCATACCTTCCTTCTTAATTTGTATTTTGTTTAATTTGTAAATAAAGTCTCTTGATAGCCGTATGAGTTTACGAACTAATAAACATAGGCTCTTCGAACTAATACAAACATCAGAGACTAACTTTTACTATTTAATTTTATAGTTTCCTATAGAATAAAAAAAATTTATTTTTATTCTATCATATTTTTTTTATTTTTTAAATAAATTTATACTTTTTACTTTATAATTTATTTTTTTATTTTCCTAACTTTTAAGATTGCTTTTTAAGAAAATAATGTGTTATAATTATTTGAAAATAAAATGGTGAAAATATATTATATTTATTTAGGAGGATTTAATGTTTGATGAAAAAATTATGGAGTTCGAATTAGCAGGAAGAACTCTTAAAGTTTCAACTGGAAAAATTTCAAGACAATCTAGTGGAGCAATAATGATACAATACGGAGATACAGTTTTATTATCTACTGCAAACCGTAGTAAAGAAGCTAGAAAAGGTGCTGATTTTTTCCCTTTAACAGTTGACTACATAGAAAAATTTTACTCAACTGGAAAGTTTCCAGGTGGATTTAATAAAAGAGAGGCTAGACCTTCAACAAATGCTACACTTATAGCAAGACTTATTGATAGACCTATAAGACCTATGTTTCCTGAGGGATTTAATTATGATGTACATATCGTAAATACAGTTTTATCTTATGATGAAATCAATACTCCAGATTATCTTGGAATAATTGGTTCATCCCTAGCTTTAATGATTTCTGATATTCCTTTCTTAGGCCCTGTTGCTGGAGTTACAGTTGGATATATTGATGGGGAATTTATTTTAAACCCAAGCCCAGAACAATTAGAAAATAGTGAACTTGATCTATCTGTTGCCGGAACAAAAGAAGCTGTAAATATGGTTGAAGCAGGAGCTAAAGAACTTGATGAAGAAACTATGCTTAAAGCTATTATGTTTGCACATGAAAATATTAAAAAAATATGTGAATTCCAAGAAGAATTTGCTAAACTATACGGTAAAGAAAATATAGAATTTGTTAAAGAAGAAACTTTACCACTTGTTAAAACATTTATAGACACTTATGGTCACGAAAGATTGCAACAAGCTGTTTTAACTACTGGAAAGAAAAATAGAGAAGAAGCTGTTGATAGTTTAGAAGAAGAATTGCTTGAAAAATTCATTCAAGAAAACTATCCTGAAGTCGCTGAAGAAGATTTGCCTGAAGATGTTATTCTTGAATTTAAAACTTATTATCATGATTTAATGAAAAAATTAGTAAGAGAAGCTATTCTTTACCACAAACATAGAGTTGATGGAAGAACTACTACTGAAATAAGACCTCTTGATGCTCAAATAAATGTATTACCTATACCACATGGATCAGCATTATTCACAAGAGGAGAAACTCAATCTTTAGCTATCACTACTTTAGGAACAAAAGAAGACGAACAACTTGTAGATGATTTAGAAAAAGAATACTATAAGAAGTTCTACTTACATTATAACTTCCCTCCATATTCAGTTGGAGAAGTTGGAAGAATGGGATCTCCTGGTAGAAGAGAATTAGGTCATGGTTCTTTAGCAGAAAGAGCATTAAGATATGTTATTCCTAGTGAAACTGATTTCCCTTATACTATAAGAGTTGTTTCTGAAATTACTGAATCTAATGGTTCTTCATCTCAAGCATCTATTTGTGGTGGTTCTTTATCATTAATGTCAGCTGGAGTACCTATAAAAGAACATGTAGCTGGTATTGCTATGGGACTTATAAAAGAAGGAGAAGAATTTACTGTTTTAACAGATATAATGGGACTTGAAGACCACTTAGGAGATATGGATTTCAAGGTTGCTGGGACAAAATCTGGAATTACTGCTCTTCAAATGGATATAAAGATTACTGGAATTACTGAAGAAATTATGAGAATTGCTTTAAATCAAGCTCTAAAAGCAAGACTTGAAATATTAGAACTTATGAATAATACTATTTCAACTCCTGCTGAATTAAAACCTAATGTACCTAGAATAAAACAAATAACTATTCCAAAAGATAAAATAGCTATTTTAATAGGTCCTGGAGGTAAAAATATTAAAAGCATCATAGAAAAAACTGGTTCTACTGTTGATATTACAGATGATGGACTTGTTTCTGTTTTCTCTAAAAATATTGATGTGTTAGAAGAAACTTTAAAACTTATCGACTCTTATGTTAGAGAAGTTGAATATAATGAAGTATATGAAGGTCGTGTTGTATCTATTATGAAATTTGGTGCATTTATGGAAATTTTACCTGGAAAAGAAGGTTTATTACATGTTTCTGAAATTTCTAAAGAAAGAGTAGAAAATGTTGAAGATGTACTTTCTATCGGAGATGTCTTTAAAGTAAGAGTTATCTCTATGGAAGGTGGAAAAATTTCTTTAAGTAAGAAAAAAGTTTAATTATTTACCGGAGGATTTATCATGAACTTACCTAATAGATTAACAACTATAAGATTTCTATTAGCTATACCATTTATTATATTCTTACAAGAATCCGAATCAGGAAAATATGAATTAATTTTTAGAATGATAGCCTTAGCTATTTTCATAGTTGCTTCACTCACAGATTTTTTTGATGGGTATATTGCAAGAAAATATAATTTAATCACAGATTTTGGTAAAATTATGGACCCTTTAGCCGATAAAATTTTAGTAATCTCTGCTCTGGTTATATTTGTACAACTAAACTATATTCCAGGTTGGATGTCAATTGTTGTTTTAGCTAGAGAATTTTTAATAAGTGGTATTAGAATTATGGCTGCTGCTAAAGGTGAAATTATTGCAGCAGGAAATTTAGGTAAATATAAAACTACCAGTCAAATGATAGTTGTTATTATAGCCTTAATCATTGGACCTGTTTCTGTAAATATTTTAGGCTTAGATTTCACTGTAACTGAACTTTTAATGCTTATTCCTGTTATACTTACTATTTGGTCGGGTTGGGAATACACATTTAAAGCTAAACATTATTTTATTGGATAAATTTATTTATAAGAAAGGAGATATTATGCCATTCTTATTTAGTGGTTTAGGATATAACTTATATAATATAATTGTGACAATTGAGAGAATTGTTGAGATTTTAATAATTATTAGAGTTCTTTTATCGTGGGTTAATTTCAGTAACTCTCTTGCAGATATTGTCTACACACTAACGGAACCATTATTAAAACCTTTTAGAAATTTATTGTACAGTCTTTTAAATTTACCTATAGATTTATCTCCTGTACTTTTCTTAATAGTGTTTAGAACTTTTATTAGATTTTTATTAAAAATATTGTTTTTTTAATTATTATATTAAAAGAGACTATTGTATTTATTTGATTTAATATAGAGTTAGTATTATCATTTACTAATCTTATTCTACTTACAATAGTCTCTTTCTATATTAAAGGAGAAAATAGATGGAAAATATTGGAAATGAATATCATATTCCAGTTTTATTTTATGAAACACTGGATAATTTAGTTATAAATCCAGATGGTATATATATCGATTGTACTCTTGGTGGTGGTAGTCATTCAGAAGGTATACTTCAAAGACTATCAGATAAAGGACTTTTAATATCAATAGATCAAGATATAAATGCAATAGAATATTCAAAAAAAAGATTAGAAAAGTATTCTTCAAAATGGAAAGTTTTTAAAGGAAATTTTGAGACTATTGATACTATTGCATATATGGCTGGTGTTGATAAGGTCGATGGTATCCTTATGGATATAGGTGTTTCCTCTAATCAACTAGATGAACCAGAAAGAGGATTTTCTTATCGTTATGATGTAAAACTTGATATGAGAATGAATCCAGAACAGGAGCTTTCAGCCTATGATGTTGTAAATAACTATTCAGAAGAAGATTTATCAAAAATTATTTTTGAATATGGTGAAGAAAGACATGCAAAAAAAATTGCAAAACTTATTTCTGAAGAAAGAAAAAAAGCACCTATAACAACTACTTTTGAACTAATTTCTCTTATAAAAAGAGCATACCCAGAAAGAGCAAATAAGCATCCAGCTAAAAAAACATTTCAAGCTATAAGAATAGAAGTCAACAAAGAGCTTGAAGTTTTAGAAAAAGCAATGGATAAAGCTATTAATCTTCTAAAACTAAATGGAAGATTAGCTATAATTACATTTCACTCATTGGAAGATAGAATCGTTAAAAATAAATTTAAAGAACTTTCAACTGCTTGTAAATGTCCTAAAGACATTCCTATCTGTATGTGTGGTGGAATCAAAAGATTTGAAATTTTAACAAGAAAGCCTATTATTCCAAATGATGAAGAAATTAAAAATAACAACAGAGCCCATTCTTCAAAGTTAAGAGTGCTTGAAAGGATTGATTTTTAAATGAAATATATTATTTTTTTCTTTACTATTATTGTCGTCGGATTTTGGGTATATAATCCCATAACTCTAAATAAAGTTTCTAAAGCCGAAAAAGACCTTAAAATTGCTAATGATACTTTAGAAGAACTTCAAAAAGAATTGGATAGAAAAATGATATACTATGATACAAAATTAGACTTGAGTGCTATAAAATTAGAAATGGAAAGTAAAGGTTTTAGTATGGCAGATAATATTATTTATTTTGAAATTGAGGATTAAAATGTTAAAAATCAAAGATATTATTACAATAAAAATTGAAAAAATTGTTTTTGGTGGGGAAGGTCTAGGATATTTCAATGATTTTGCTGTTTTTGTGCCTATGTCTGTTCCTGGAGATACTGTAGAAATTGAAATAATATCTTCAAAAAAGACTTATGCTAGAGGACTTATCAGAAAAATAATTAATCCTTCATCTGAGAGAATTGAAGATACTAGCAAAATTTCTTTTGAAGATTTCTATGGTTGTGATTTTGCAATGTTAAAATATGAAAATCAACTTAAATATAAAAAAATAATGGTTGAAGATGTAATGAAAAGATTAGCTGGCCTTGATAATTTCCCTATTGAAGATGTTGTTCCCAGTGACAATATATATCACTATAGAAATAAAATTATTGAACCTTTCTCTTTCTATGATAATAAAATCATTACAGGATTTTTTAAAAGAAAAAGTCATGATATTTTTGAAGTTGAAGAAAATATTTTAAATTCGGTTCTAGGAAATAAAATTATTAAATCTTTAAAAGAACTTCTTAATGAATATAAAATTTCTGTTTACGATGAAATTAATCACAAAGGACTTTTAAGAAATGTTATGATAAGAACAAATTCAAATAACGAAGCTATGCTTGTTCTTATTATAAATTCTAATAAAGTTAATGAAAAGATTAAAGATATACTTTTAAAATTTAAAGATAAATTTTCTGAAATCAAATCAATATATATTTCTTTAAATTCAAAAAAAGTAAATACTGTTATTGGGGAAAAAAATATCTTAATATACGGTGCTAAAACAATTAAAGAAAATATTAATGGTATTGATTTTCATATATCACCAACATCTTTTTTCCAAATTAATATTGAACAAACAAAAAAATTATACAATATTGCACTTGAACTATTTTCAGATATTGAAAATAAATATATAGTCGATGCTTACTCTGGAACTGGTACCATTGCTATGATAATGTCTAAAAAAGCTAAAAAAGTTTACTCTATTGAAATAGTAAAATCTGCTTCTGAAGATGGAGAAAAAACAGCTCTTGAAAATGGAATAAACAATATAGAATTTATCAATGGTGCTGTTGAGGATAAATTAGATTTTCTTATAAAAAATTCTAAAAAAATTGATACTATTATTTTTGACCCACCTAGAAAAGGTTTGGATTCATCTATTATAGATAAAGTCAGTGACTTAAACTTACAAGAAATTGTATATATTTCTTGTAATCCATCAACTCTAGCTCGAGATATCAAACTTTTCAAAGATAAGGGATATTCACTTAAAACCCTAAAAACTGTCGATATGTTTCCTCAAACGAGCCATATTGAATGTGTTGCATTAATATCACGTATATAAATTATTAGAAATATAAAATTTATTGTTTTATTATAAGAATAAAAATTAGTCTCTGACGTCCGTATTAGTTCGAAGAGCCTGTGTTTATTGAGCTCGCAGAACTTATACGGCTGTCAAGAGACTTTTTTAATATCTTTATCTTTAGAAAAATACAATTTCCCCTTTATTTTTCTATTCTCTTCCCAAAAAGTTTCTTCATAACGTAAAGCTGTCTTTCTGTGTATATTTTTGGTTTTTCTACAAAACTTTCTCTTATTTCATCTAAAACTTGATAAAATTTCTTATACTCCTTTTGAGCTTCTGCTATATCAATTTTAATAAAATTAATCTTATCATTTGGTAAAACTTGAGCAAGTTTTGGAAGATCTGCTTTTATAACAGTTCCTATTTTTGTATAACCTCCAGTTGTTTGTCTATCAGCAAGAAGTATTATAGGTTGTCCATTTCCTGGAACTTGAATCGAACCAAATACTGCAGCATCTGAAATTATATCTGCTTTATCTTTGTGTTTTATAACTTCTCCATTCAATCTAATTCCCATTCTATCAGCATCTTTAGTTACTTGATAAGAGCTTAAAAATAGCTTTTCTATACTTTCTTTTTCAAAATAATCATCTTGAGGTCCTAAAACTATTCTGACATCTATTTCATGTTTGTATTCTGGAATATATTTTCTTTCTAAATTTTTTCTCTTAGTAAGTGTTCTTGGATTTTTAATCTTGATAATATCCCCTACTTTAAGTTGTCTCCCTTCAAAACCTCCTAATTTAGATTTTAAAAGTGTTGATTTACTTCCCATTACAACTGGAACGTCTATTTCTCCTGCAATAGCTAAATAAGATCTAAAGCCACCTTTTGCACTACCAATTTCTAATATATCTCCTTTTTTTACATTTATACTTTGCCACATAGAAACATCTCTATCATTTATTTTTACTTGTATTGTTGCACCTGTTATTGCAATGCTCACATCAAAATCAAATTGTAAACTAGGTCCCATAAATGGTATTTCAAAAACAGCATTATTCTTATCATTACCAAGAATATAATTTGCTACCGTAAAAGCATACTCGTCCATAACTCCTGATACAGGTATCCCAAATTGTTGATATCCAATTCTTCCTATATCTTGAATCGTAACACATAAACCAGCTTTAAGAACTTTTATATCAGACATTTAGTTCACCTCTTTTTACTCTACGAATATTTATTTTATACTCATCATTTTCAACCTTTTTTAAAATTTCATTATATTCATCTTGAGAAATTGAAACATATCTAATATAGTCTCCAGAGCTTATATAAACAGGAGTTTCTCTATTAGGATTATACAAATTCAAAGGTGTTCTTCCTATTATTCTCCAACCACCTGGTGACATTGATGGATACATTCCTGTTTGTTTTCCTGCTATTCCAACTGAACCTGGGAATATTTGTAATCTAGGACTTTCTAATCTTGGAGTAGCAATTTTCTCAGACATTCCCCCAAGATAAGTAAATCCTGGCATAAACCCAAGCATATAAACTAAATAGTCTGTTCCTGTATGAATTTTTATAACTTCTTCTTTGCTTAACTTATTATACTCAGCAACATAAGATAAATCAGGCCCACATTCATCATTATATAAAGTTGGAATTTCTACTAAAGTTACTTCTTCTGTTTCTGTTACCTCATTTTTTACTTCTAATAGCTTTTTTAATTTCTCAATTAAAATATCGTATTCTATTTTTAAAACATCATAATTTATTAATAATGAACAATAAGTTGGAACAAGTTCTACTATCCCATCTATATTTTCTTTTTTTATATTGTCCATCATTTTTCTAATTTTTTTATTTATTTCAGGTTTAATTTCACTTCCAAATTGAATTACAAGAGCTGAATCACCTGAAAGCAAAAATTTCACTTCTTCCATTAAAACCTCCTATAAATACAGTATCTTGACAACTATATAAGTTCTACAAACTGGGTAAACATAGACTCTTTGAACTCACACAGACATCAGAGATTAATTTTCACTATTTAATCTATACTTCTATTTTTTTATTTTTATATCCAAAAAATAATATTATGCAAATAATTTAGTTAAACTTGATAGAGACTGTACTCCAATATATGCAGTAACAATTACAACTATCCACCCCAAATAAAATAATATATTTGAATGCTTGTAACTTCCAACTATTGAACTTTTTTTACTAGCTATTAATGTTATAGCTAAAGTGATAGGTAATATTATTCCATTTAATGAACCTGCCAATATTAATAGTTTTACAGGTTTTCCTAAGAAAATTAGTATTAATGTTGAAGTTACAATAAATCCTATAATAAATAAATTTTCATATTTTGCCACAACTTTAAATAAAGTCTTTAAAAAAGATACACTTGTATAAGCTGCTCCGACAATAGATGTTAACGCTGCTGCTAAAAATACCAAACCAAATATTTTATATCCAACTACCCCTGCTGCTATTTTAAAAGCATCTGCTGCTGGATTTCCTGGATCTAATTCATTTCCTAAAGTTACAACACCTAGAACAGCTAAAAATAAGAAAATTCTAACTACTGTTGCAACACCCATTCCTAACATAGCAGATTTATTTACTTCTTTTAAATTTTCTTCTCCAACTATACCTGCATCAATAAGTCTATGTCCTCCTGAAAAGATTATATATCCCCCAACAGTCCCACCTATTAAAGTTATAATTGCCATTAAATTTACACTTGATGGAACAAAAGTTTCTTTAACTGCTGCACCTACAGGTGGATTTGTAGAAAAAGCAACATAACCTATAAGTAAAATCATTAAAGCACCTAAAACTTGAGTTAATTTATCCATAAGTTTCGAAGCAGATTTAAAAGAAAATATTATTACTCCAACTGCTCCACTTATAATAGCAGCTAATTTTAAATCTATATCAAATAAAACTTGAAATCCTAATGCTGCTCCACCAACATTACCTATGTTAAATGCAAGTCCACCTAAACATACTAAAAATGTAATTACATAACCAAGCCCTGGTAAAATACTATTTGCTACGTCTTGTCCTCTCATTTTTGATACTGCTAAAATTCTCCAAACATTTAATTGAGCAACAAAAGACATTATAACTGATATCAATATAACAAAAGCAAATGTTGGTCCCATATCTTTAGTAAATACAGCTGTTTGTGTCATAAATCCAGGTCCAATAGCTGAAGTTGCCATCAAAAATGCTGCCCCTAATAAAACTGATAAATTTGATTTTTTATCCATATAAACACCCCTTAATATTATTTTATAAATTCATCTAAAGATTTTACTTCTATTCCATTTTCAATAAGAGATTTTCTTATTCTATCTACAAATTCTATAGCTTTTGGATTATCACCATGAACACAAATAGAATCAGCATTTATATCGATTTCTTCGCCGTTGACAGCTGTAACTTTTTTAGTTTTAACCATTTTTATAACTCTGGCTATTGCTTCTTCAGGGTCTTTAACAAAAGCTCCTGGCAAAGCTCTATTAACCAAAGTTCCATCTGCATTATATCCTCTATCTGCAAAAACTTCTTCTGCAACTCTCATACCTCTTCTTTTAGCTTCTTGAGCCATATAACTTCCACTTAAAGTCATAACAATAATATTTTTATCAAACTCTTCTATTCCATCTAATACAGCATCTGCAAGATTTTTTTCTACAGCAGCCATATTATAAAAAGCTCCATGTAATTTCATATGTTGAATTTTCTTACCGTTTGTTTTTGCAAAAGCTGATAAAGCTCCTAATTGATATAACATATAAGCTTTTGCTTCTTCAGGAGTTACTACCATTTTTCGTCTTCCAAAACCTAACAAATCAGGATAACCTGGGTGTGCTCCAATAGCAACTTCATTTGCTTTTGCTATTTTTATAGTTTTATCCATTATTAATGGATCTCCAGCATGCCAACCACATGCAATATTAACACTTGTAACACACTTCATTATCTCTTCATCCATTCCCATTTTATAAGCTCCGTATCCTTCTCCAATATCAGAATTTAAGTCAACAAAAAACTTCATATAACTACCTCCTAATTTTTAATTACAGTTAGTCTATAATACTTTATTTTTTATTTTTTGTCAATAAATTATTTTATATGCCTTATATTAAACCGTTTTGTATAATTTTAATCTTAATTATATTTTTTATTATAAAATGTTTTTTTCTTTTCTATTATATTTTTTATTGAAAAATACTCATTTTTTAAGTATAATATTAATACACACGCATCTATAGCTCAATTGGATAGAGCATCTGACTTCGGATCAGAGGGTTGTGGGTTCGATTCCTACTGGGTGCGCCATTTTCAACTTGATTTTTTTCAAGAAATTTGTTATACTTTTAAAGTTATTGCACCCATAGCTCAATTGGATAGAGCGTCTGACTACGGATCAGAAGGTTGCGGGTTCGATTCCTACTGGGTGCGCCATTCATTATTTTGATTTTAAATATCATTAAAATAATAGGTAAAAATATAAAAAATGTCAGCAAGTTTTTTTACTGACATTTTTATTTTATTTACAAGAAAAATTATAAATAACTAAAGTCTCTTGACAGCCGTATGAGTTCTACGAGCTCAATGAACATAGGCTCTTCGAACTAATACGGACGTCAGAGACTAACTTTTATTATTTAATTTTATACTTTCCTATAGAATTAAAAGACAAAAATTAAAGTGTATATCTCATTCCTAAATTAATTTGCCATTTTTGTTTAATTCTATGTTTTGATGACTTTTGAATTTCTAAATATATCTGTCTTCCTTTTTCCTTATTAATATTAGTTAAGCCAAGTCCATATGTAAACCAATGATCTTTATTTCTAACTTCTTCCATTCCTGACTCGTTAAAATGATGTCTAACTTTTCCCAAAAATTCTTTTTCATACATTAATTTTATATAAGGGTTAATACTTTCGTTAGCAAAACTATCCAATCCTGCTCTAAATCCAATTCTTCCTATTAAACTATCTAAGTCTTCTGTTCTAACTTGTAGACCATTAGATAAATTTAAGTTATACCCATTTGTAAATTGATATTTCAATTGAGCTTCAGGTTGAATATAATATTCTTTTTTCTCACTTTGATTTAAGAAAATTCTCTTTCCAGCTTCAACAGACAATAAATACGATTTTATACGAGCTTTATTTGAACTAACTTTTTGTTTAGAATAATTTTCTATATCATATTGACCTTTATATCTAGTCGCTTTAGCTACAAAATCATAATACACATTATTTTCTTTATTTAACCAAGTTGAATATAAGCCAAGTTCTTCTCCTGCAATTTTACTCTTACCAGGATAGCTTCCAAATTTAGCAGAAGATTCTATATGTCCAAATAATAAGCCATTATAATTTATCCATTTTTCTCTTGCTTTTACCCAATCATATCCAACTTCCATTCCCCAATAACGATGTCTATATTTACCTGTTCTTAAATTCTCTCCACTATATTTCCCATTTATATGTTTTATCCAAACATTATTATTTTTTATAATATCTTTGTCAAAATGGACTTCTCCTAATCTTTGAACTAGAGTTTCTATAGAAACTAAGTTTAATTGATAAATTAAATCGTTAAAAATCAGACTTGTTTCGGCACCAGGTGTTAATTTCCCTGGCTTATCATCAATAATTTTAGGAGATTCCCCTGGCTTTATTTTTTCTTCTTCTTTATATGGATATAAATACCAGTTATTTTTATTCTTATCTCCAGTATCTACTACTTTTGAATCAGTTGCTCTTCCTAAAGCATAAAGATATGCTCCTCTTTCAATAAGTGCTCCAGGATTTATAGGTTTACTATTATCTTCTGGTATATCAACTCTATCATTCGGATTTTTTAATTTGAATGTAGCATTATTATCCACTTCATTTCCCAAACTTTCTACAAGTTTTAAAACTTCTGTCCCACTAGATTTTGCTCCAGCCATATTTTCAAACTCTATATAGTGATTTCCTTTACTACTATTTTTTATAGACAATAAGTCTGTTTCTCCAGTCTGAACATTTCCCTGCATTTTAAATATTCCACCATTACCTTTTAAATTATCAACAGACAATGTTACAGGACTTTCTGCATCTAAAAAATCTATTGTACCTTCAGAAGAAATATCCAATGTATTTATTTTTGAGTCATCTGTCATTAACCAATGACTAGAATTAGCTAATTTTGTGTCTATAATCCCAGTAGAATTATTATTAGCAAGTCCTATTAAATGAGAATTTTCATTTAATAAATTCAAGCTAACTTTTCCTTTATTTGATGTAAAAATATTTCCTAATATATTTACATCATCTTTACCTGCAACAGTTATTTCAGCATTTTTTCCACTAGAGACTAATGCAGGATCCGTTGGAGCTCCAACAATATTTAATTTCTTATTAAATGTTATTGTACTTTTTGAGTCATCTGTTACATTTTCTGGAGCTACATTGTAAACTGCTATTTTTTTATTTCCGTTACCATTCATAGTTATAGAGACATCTCCATTGAAAGTAGTCTCAGTTTTATTAATGGATTCTGTATGAATTTGAGAAATTCCATAACCACTAGCTTCAGTATTAATTCTTATATTTACATTAGAATCTTTATCTGATGTAATAGTAGTTCCCTTACCTATATTAGCTCTATCTTTTTCTATTCTAATTCCATAAGCATTAGATAAAGCCTTTGAGTAAATATTATTATTTCCTTTAAAATTTATAGAATTTTCTCCTTTTCCATCACTTTCGCTATTACTTTGTAAATTAATTCCATAAGAGTATTGCCCCTCTGTTTCAATAGAAGTATTTTCTAATTCAAAATTATTTTTACCAAGGTTTTCATCAGCTATATCAATATTTCTTGCAACATAATTAGAATTAGTAGTTATATTAGTATTTTTTAACTTGATATTATTTTCTCCATCTGTAGAAGTAGCTTTAATCCCATACACCCAAGCACTAGTTCCTTCATTACTTGTCTCTATTTTATTTTTTTCTCCATTAAATTCTAAAGTGTTTTTACCATTATCTCTTGCATCAAGAAATATTCCATAAATACTTCCACTCTTATTTAAAGTAATTAAATTCATATTTGAATTAAATAAAAACTTACTTTCTCCATTTGTAGTAGTTTTCGAATAAAAATTAAGACTATTAGCTTTATCCTCAGAAGTATTTACTATTTTTGAAGTAAAAGTTTTTCCAGCTTTATTTGTAACTTTTACTCCACCACCAAATTGTGTATTACTTAAAAACCACAATTTTGTTGTTGTATTTCCAGTCATCACACTATCCACATTTCCATTAAAAGTAACTGTTGACCCTCCATTTTCTTTGTCAATAGTATCTTTAGTGGAAACTGTTTTAAAACGATTTTCTCCATTATTTTCCAATCGAAATGCAGTTATTTGTAAATTATCTGTAGTGGATTTTGTTAGCATGGACAAATCATCATTAAATGTTAAATGAGTCTCTCCTCCAGTATCAGATTGATTAAAAAATACATTAACTCTTTTTTCATAATCTTTCAAACCACTTGGATTAACAGTTTGAATTTCATTTTTCATACTTACTTTTTTTAAAAAATTTATAGTTGAAACAGGTTTTGTAACATTACCTGAAGCACCTTCCCCAACAATCTTTACTACATTATAGATAAGATAATAATTCCCTTTATATTTTTTATGTGTCTTAATATTAAAATCTGCATTCGTATCAAAATTTAATATTGTTTCTGATCTATCAACCATGTTAGAATTAGAGTTATACACATGTACTCCAACTTGCCAATCAATAGGTTTATCATCATCAACATGTATAAGATGTAATGTTCCATCAGATGATATTGTTGTTTCTGTAATAGGTTTTACCAACTCTCCACCATGTATATTTTTGCTCTCAATAATATTATCGACTGTATTTGCATTTGGAATATTTTTACTTTTTGTTCCAATTACATCTCCGTCTAGGTAAGAATAATTAAATTTTACTTTATTTTCACTTTTTTCAATATTACTACTCTTATTTGTTTCAATTGTTTTCCAATCATTCTTAGTAATTGTATTTTCATTATACTCTTCTGCTTTTGTTACTAAAGAAACAAGTAAAAAAAATAATATAATTTTTTTATTTTTCACTTTTTCCCTCCTTTTATTTCTTATTCAGTACATTTTCGAGTTTTTTTGTTATATATTTCTATTATATAACTAAAAAACAAATTTTACAAGTTATAATATATACAATATATATAAGTATTCATTTAAATATTAATGTTTTTCCTGATTTTTACTTTATACTTTTCCATATAAATAAAGTCTCTGACGTCCGTATTAGTTCGAAGAACCTGTGTTTATTGAGCTCGTAGAACTCATACGACTGTCAAGAGACTAATTTTTGCTATTTAAACTTTTTCTTTCTTTATAAATAAAAAAGCAGATAAGATTTATAAAATAATCCTATCTGCTCATTTTTCATTTTCAAGTCCAACACTTTTAAAAGTTATTGGTATTATTGATTTAAATATATCTTAGCTATTATACTAATTCTATTATAGCCATTTCTGCTGAGTCACCTTTTCTAACAGATGTCTTTATTATTCTAGTGTATCCACCATTTCTTTCAGCATATTTTGGAGCTATTTCATTGAATATTTTAGCAACAGCTTCTTCATCTCTTAAGAAAGCAAAAGCATTTCTTCTAGATGCTAAAGTATTTTTCTTTCCAAAAGTAATCATTCTTTCAGCAAATTTTCTTAATTCTTTAGCTCTTGTAACCGTAGTTTCTATTCTTTCAGCTTTAACTAAAGATATAGTCATATTTTTTAGCATAGCCTTTCTATGATCGGCTCTTCTTCCTAACTTTCTATATGATTTATTGTGATTCATTAGTAGAATTTCCTCCTCTTACAAGTTTATTCAGGAGATCCATTTTTTTCAAGATCATATCCTAAATCTTTCATCTTTTCCAAAATCTCATCTAAAGATTTTTTTCCCAAATTTTTAATTTTTAATAATTCATTTAAAGATAAGCTTGCTAATTGAGATACATCTTCTATCCCAGCTTTTTTCAAGCAATTAAAAGATCTAACTGTTAAATCTAATTCTTCTATCTTCATGTCATGAGACTTTTCATCTACAATTTGGACAGTTATAGATTCTTCAATATCTTCATCTATTTCTTCTCTTAAATTTTCCATTCTATTTCCAATTTCTAAGAAAGGATCTAAATGTAATTTTAAAAGCTCAACAGCATAAGAAATTGCATCTTTTATTTCAATACTACCATCTGTTTCAATGCTAAGAGTTAGTTTATCAAAATCAGTCATTCCTCCAAACATAGTATCTTGTACTTCATAAGATACTCTTTTAATAGGAGTATATATAGCGTCTACTGCTATAAAATCTACTGCCCAATCTTTTCTATCTATTTCTTCAGATACTACAAAACCTTCTCCAGTATCTACAATAAACTCCATATCTAAAGTTCTATCTGTTGTTACATTGCAAATAACTTGATCTGGATTTACTATCTCTATTCCAGCATCTGGAATTATATCTGAAGCTTTAACAACCCTAGGTCCTTTAACAGAAAGAGTCATCTTTCTTTCTCCAGTAGTTTCAGCTTTTACTACAATTTCTTTTACATTTAATATAATTTCAGTAACAGCTTCTTTTATTCCATCCATTACTGTAAACTCACTTAAAACACCATCTATTCTAATAGCTTTTATTGCAGCTCCAGGTATAGATGAAAGTAAAACTCTTCTTAGAGCATTTCCTAATGTATTTCCATATCCTCTATATAATGGTTCTACAACAAAGTTACCTTTATAATTGCTTTCTTTATTTTCTGTAATTTTTATTGATTTAGCCTGCTTTTCTATTTTTAACATTATATCAACTCCTATCAAAAGGATTACATTATCTTGAATAAAATTCAACTATTAAAGATTCGTTTAATTCAAAATCCAAATCCTCTTTTGTTGGGTTTTGAAGAACCTTTCCTGAAAATGCAGCTCTATCTAATTCTAACCATGCAGGAGTAGTTGCATCTTCTACTGCTGATTTTATTAGTTCTACATTTTTAGAGTTTTCTATTACAGATACAACATCTCCAACTTTTACTCTGTAAGAAGCTATATTAACTCTTCTTCCATTTACAGCTATATGTCCATGAGATACTATTTGTCTTGCTTGTCTTCTAGTTTTAGCAAAACCTAATCTGTAAACAACATTTTCTAATCTTCTTTCTAGGTATTCTATTAAAGTTAAACCTGTTACTCCAAGTTTTCTTGCTGCTTCTTCATATATTTTTCTAAATTGTTTTTCCATTACATTATATATAAATTTTGCTTTTTGTTTTTCTCTCAATTGAATTGCATATTCAGTTGGTTTTTTATTTGCATTTGGTCTAATTCCTCTGTTTGAAGATTTATTAACTCCTAGGATAACTGGATCTATTCCTAAAGCTCTACATTTCTTCAAAATAGGCTGTCTATTTCTTGCCATTCTTTAATATTCCTCCTTTATATTTTATACAAATATATGATTACACTCTTCTTCTTTTTGGTGGTCTACATCCATTATGAGGTACAGGAGTTACGTCAGTTATTTTAGTAACTTCTAATCCTGCAGCTTGAAGTGATCTGATACAAGCTTCTCTTCCTGAACCAGGTCCTTTTACTTTAACTTCAACCTTTCTCATTCCATTTTCCATAGCAATTTGAGCTGCTTGTTCTGCTGCTATTTGAGCTGCGAATGGAGTTCCTTTCTTAGTTCCTTTGAAACCTGAAGTTCCACCAGATTTCCAGCTTACAACCTTACCATCTACATCAGTTATTGCAACTATTGTGTTATTAAAAGTTGAATGTATATGAGCTACTCCGTTAGGAATATTCTTATTTTTCTTTTTTATCTTAGCTACTGTCTTTTTAGCCAATTTAGCTACCTCCCTTACTAAGTCTTTAAATATCTAAAATACGCTTATTTTTTTATAGGTTTTTTAGGACCTTTTACAGTTCTTGCATTAGTTTTTGAACTTTGTCCTCTTACAGGAAGATTCATTTTATGTCTTAATCCTCTGTAACATTTGATATCCATAAGTCTTTTTATAGATAATCTTACTTCTTTTCTAAGATCTCCTTCAACTTTGATATCTTTTATTATTTCTCTGATTTTATTTACTTCTTCTTCAGTTAAGTCTTTAACTCTAGTGTCAAAGTTTACTCCAGCTTCTTTTAATATTTTTTGAGAAGTTGGTCTTCCAATTCCATAAATATATGTTAGAGCTATTTCAACTCTTTTGTTTCTTGGGATATCTACTCCTGCTATTCTAGCCAAAATTTTTCCTCCTCTTTTAAAATGAAATTTTAAAGGTTATATATTATGTTGGTAACTTTCCCCAACTAATACTTTCATCGACATGTCCCATTCTGCAATTATGGAGATGGTCCTACGACTCACCATGTCTTTACAGTACTTCATTATCTTAATAAAATTAAAATCCTTCTGTACTTTCTCTTACTACAAACTATCCTTGAACTTGTTTATGTTTAGGATTTTCACAGATTACTCTTATTTTTCCATGTCTTTTAATAATCTTACACTTGTCACAAATAGGTTTTATTGATACTCTTACTTTCATTTCTTCCTCCTTTCTCGATCTAGTTTTTCTTTCTGTAAACTATTCTACCCCTCGACAAGTCATAAGGAGAGATCTGTACAGTTACTCCATCTCCAGGTAAAATTTTAATGTAATTCATTCTCATTTTCCCAGAAATGTGGCCAAGTATAGTATGCCCATTTTCTAATTCTACTTTAAACATAGCATTAGGTAAGGCTTCTACTATAGTACCTTCCAATTCGATAACATCTTTCTTTGACATTTTTCCTCCCATCGAACAGAAATTCATATCATTTTACCATATTAATCAAAAAAAATCAATACTGTATTTTTTTTTACTACAATTTTTTTTATAAAATAATTAAAATAAAATATAAAATTCAAAATTAATCTAACTCACTTAAAATAACTGGTTTGCCATCAATAATTGCAATGCTATGTTCAAAATGGGCTGATCTTTTACCATCTCTTGTTACAACTGTCCAACCATCTGGCATAATAGCAACTTTATATGTCCCAACATTCACCATTGGTTCTATTGCTAATACCATACCGTTTTCTATTTTTAGACCTCTACCTTTTCTTCCATAATTAGGTATCATTGGTTCTTCATGTAAAGCCAAACCTACCCCATGACCAGCAAAATCTCTTACAACAGAAAAACCATTTTTTTCTACATAATATTGAATAGCATGCCCTAAATCTCCTAGTCTATTTCCAACAACTGCTGCTTCTATTCCAATAGCTCTTGATTTTTCAGTTACTTCTAACAATCTCTTGCTTTCTTCATCTATTTCTCCTATGGCAAAAGTTTTTGCAGAATCCCCATAAAATCCATCAAGTTCTGTTACTATATCAAGGCTTACAATATCTCCATCTTTTATTACTCTATCCCCTGGCACTCCATGAACTACTTCTTCATTGACAGAAATACAAGTTGCTGCTGGAAATGGGCCATAGTATCCTTCAACTCCAATACAAGCTGGTCTAGCTCCACAACTTCTTATATAATTTTCAATTATTTTGTCTATTTCTCTTGTTGTAATTCCAGCTTTTAAATATGGTGGAATTACATCTTCATAAATCTTTGCTATTATTTGATTAGCTTTTTTTATTCCTTTTATTTCATCTAAAGTTTTTATTAATCTCATTTTTTCCTTCTTTCTAAAATAAATAAAGTCTCCTGACAGCCGTATGACTCTTCCGAGCTCACCGAAATACTCTCCAGAGTAATACGGACGTCGGAGACTAATTTTCATATTAAATTATACTTTCCTATAAAGTTAAAAAGGTTGTCACAATAAAAACACCTTGCAACAACCCCAAAAAACTATTATCCTAATATTTTATATATATCATTAGTAATATCTTCTAATTTTTTTGTTCCATCTATTTCAGTTACTTTGTTTTGTGCTTTATAATAATCTAAAACAGGTGCTGTTTGACTATGATAAGTTTCTAATCTTTTTACAACAACTTCTTCAGTATCATCTGCTCTTTGAACAAGATCTTCCTCTTTTTCATCAACTGGTGGATTAAATTTAATATGATAAATTTTCCCTGTTACTTTTGATGTTCTTCTTCCTGTAATTCTTTCAATAATATCTGCATCAGGTACATTTAAAGCTATTACTTTTTCTATTTTCTTTCCTAATTTTTCTAATATTTCATCTAGAGTTTTAGCTTGAACAACTGTTCTTGGAAATCCGTCCATTATAAAACCTTTTTCACAATCTTTTTCAGCTAATCTTTCTGCAACTAATCCATTAACTACTTCATCTGGAACTAATTTTCCTGCGTCCATAAAACTTTTAGCTTCTAAACCTAATTTTGTTTTATTAGCTATAGCAGCTCTTAATATATCTCCTGTTGAAATTTGAGGAATCCCATATTTATCCACAATAAACTTTGCTTGAGTTCCTTTTCCAGCTCCTGGTGCTCCAAATAATACTATATTCATTTTACTATACCTCCATTTTATTATTTTATAATTTCATATATATTATACATCAGTTTTTACAAAAACAAAATTTTATTTCATTTTTTTACTTTTTATTTTTTCAACTTCTTCAGTCATAATCTATTCCTCTAAATTTTATATGATTTATATAAAAAGTCTTGACGTCCGTATTAGTTCGAAGAGCCTGTGTTCATTGAGCTCGTAGAACTCATACGGCTGTCAAGAGACTAATTTTTATATTAAATTTATACTTTCCTATAGAATAAAAAAGGACAATTGAAAAATAACATATTTTATGTTAGTATTTAAGTAATTATATTTTTTAAATTTAGGAGATGAATATGGATAATAATGTATTACATGAAATTTTATTAAGAAAAGCTAGAGCAGCTGAGTACACAAATTTTGAAGTAGAACAAATTAACATTCAGTCGGAAGCTCTTTTTATTAGATATTTTTTAGAAAGAGAAACTGACAAAATTTTAGAAAGTTCTACTATTGAGGAAGAAACTATAAAAAAATTCTATGAAGACAACAAAAGTATTTTAAAGAAAGAAAAAGAAGTTAAAATAGAAACTATTTTTATTAGAGATTTAAAAAAAGCTGAAAAAGTATTAAATGAAATTAATCAAAAAAACTTTAAAACATTAAAAAAAGAAAACGATGAAAAAGTAAATGTTTTAGAAAATGACGAGTTTATTGGTATTAGTAGAATACATCCTCAAATAGCTGAACTTATAGGAAAACACAAAAAAGGAATTATTAAAGAACTTGCTTATATTGAAGATGGTGCTCATATAATTTGGATTAAAGATATAATCGAAGAAAGAGAAGCTACTTATGAAGAAAGCAAGGAATTTATAACAATTGAACTAAAAAAATCTCTATTCAATCAAATATATGAAAATTTAATAAATAGTATAATAAACGAGAAAGTAAGTTTAGATAATACTTCCGCTGAAAAAGAAAACAAATAAGGAAAAATCCCTTGACAGCCGTAGCTTTTCGAACTAATACGGACGTCAGAGACTAATTTTTGTTATTTATTTAATTTTCACATAGAATAAAAATAAGTCCCTAATATCTGTATATGAAATTTATTCTAATACAGATATCTAGGGACTTTATTCGTTATATCATTTTTGTTACAACAACATTAAAAACTACTATGCCTAGAACTCCCCAATAAAGTCTATCCATCTTTTTTCTTTCTGAAGTAGTTAAGCCTTCTTTCTTTTCCTTTTTACTTAATTTTCTAAGTGACAGTAAAAGATACAACAATACCACAACATTGATTATAACCAAAATTTGATCTGCAACACTTACAGCCATTTTACGCTCCTAACTTTATTTTTCTTCAATATAGCCCATTTCTTTTAAGAAAGGTTTCTTTTTTCTCCATTCATCTTTAACTTTTACCCAAAGTCCTAGATAAATCTTTTGATCTAACAATCTTTCTATCTCATTTCTTGCTTCTGTCCCAATTTCTTTTAACATTTTTCCATTTTTTCCTATGATAATTCCTTTTTGTGAATCTCTTTCAACATAGATATTGATATTAAATTTATCAACTTTCCCCTCTTCTCTTTTAACCTCTATTATCTCAACAGCAACAGAATGAGGTATTTCATCTCTAGTTTTTAAAAGAATTTTTTCACGAACTATTTCAGTAATTATTCTATAAGTTGACATATCTGTATACATGTCATCTGGATAATATTTTACACCTTCTTCTAAGTAAGGATTTAAAGTCTCTAAAAGATTACTAAGACCAAAAGCATACATACCAGAAGCAAAAATTATTTTATCAAATTTTCCTAATTTTTCTTCAATCTCTTGTAGTTTCTCTTCTTTTTGAATATCTGTTATTAAATCCACTTTATTAACAAGTAAAATTCTAGGTTTTTTAGAATTTTCTAATATTCTTTCCATAACAAACTGATCTCCAGTTCCTATTGGTTTTGAAGCATCAACTAAAAACAATATAACATCTACATCTCTGAGTATCTTAACAGCGATATTCGTCATATATTCTCCCAAAAGATGTTTTGGTTTATGTATACCTGGAGTATCTATGAAAATATATTGATCATCTTTTACATTTAAAATTCCCTTAATATTATCTCTTGTTGTTCCAGCTTTATCTGAAACTATTGCAACTTTTTCAGCCACAAGCTTATTTATAAGTGTTGATTTCCCAACATTTGGTCTTCCAACAACAGCTATGAATCCAGCTTTCATTTTTTATCTCCTATTCCTATATTAAAATAAAGTTCTCTTATCTTAGCTTGAATATCATTATCTTCTTCTTCCAAACTTTTCTTTAATTTTCTTAAATTTACATTATATTTTTTCATATCATTATTAAAACTTGCCTTGCTGTATGCACCAAATAAAAATCTTTTCTCAATTGCATATTTTTTATAGTAAGAGCTTAGCAATTCTTCAAACTCTTTTTCTAAATCGTAACTAATAATTTTTCTATTTTTTCTAATAATTACTTTTTTAAAATCGTATTTCAATAAATCATTAATTTGAATTTCAAAAATATTAGTAAGATTTATATTGCACTCAATCACTAACCTACAAATCAATTTTATTCTTAACTCATTTAAATTTTCACTTAATTGATTCAAAAATTCTTCATAGGAAATTTCTTTTTTTTCAAAAACACTACTATCTTCACTATTATTACTTGACACAGATGTTTCTTCTTGAAGTTTATTTTCAATAAAGTCATAAGAAAAAATATCATTTACATATCTATTTTTAAATAAAAATTTATAAAAACCTCTTATGATACTATATTTCTTTCTAAGACTTGTTTTTTTATATTTTTTTTCAAGTTCGATAAAATATTCATCAAAAACATTCTTTTTTACTTCTGTAATATTTTCTCCATTTTGCTTTAAAAACAAAAGATAATCTTCTATTTGATTTTGATATGCTTCTATTGATAATTCAGATAAATTTTTCTTATTTCTTAACTCTTCCAAATACAATTCTAATAAATCCACATTAGCCCTCATTCAACATGCTGTTAGCAATTTCTAAAACATCTTCTGTTACTTTTTCTCCTACTAACATTCTTCCAATTTCTTTTACTCTTTCTTCAAAATTTAATTTTTTAACCCTACTTATAGTTTTTTCATTTTCAACAGATTTTTCAATATAGAACTGTTGAGATGCTTTTGAAGCTATAACTGGAGAGTGAGTTATAGAAATTATTTGAGTACTTTTTCCAATCTCTTTTAGCTTTAATGCTATTTTTCTAACAGTTTCTCCACCAACTCCAGTATCTATTTCATCAAATATTAAAATTGGTATTTTATCAACCTTAGAAAATATAACTTTTAATGCTAGCATAACCCTACTAACTTCTCCACCAGATGCAATTTTAACCAACGATTTCAAACCCTGACCAATATTAGTTGAAATTAAAAATTCGACATCATCATTTCCCTCATCAGACATTCTATCTTCTTTTTTTATCATAATTTTTAATTTTGCATCTTCCATATTTAAAAATTTTAATTCTTTACCCAATTCATCTTCAATTTTACTTGCAACTTTTTCTCTTAACTGAGTTAATCTCAATGCTTCTTTTTTATATTCTTCCCCAATTTTTTGAAGTTCTTTTTTTAATTCTTTTGTTTTAAAATCTCCACTGTCTAAACTGTCTAATTTTTCTTTCAAATTTTCTCTATATTCAATAATTTCTGATATTTCTCTTTTATATTTTTCTTTTATTCTTTTTAAAGTATTAAGTCTGCCTGCTATTTTGTCTAAATCTCCCTGTTCTGTACTAATTTCTCTAGACATATTTTGAATATCCTCTGCACAATCTTCTAAGTCATAGTAAATAGTTTCTAGTCTATTGGCTATTTTCCCATATCTTTCGTCATATTTTTCCAAATATTCCATATCTTCTTTACTTGTTATAATCAAACTCAATGCAGAGTCATCATCGTTTTTTAGATAATCTAAACTTTCAAATACTCTTTCTCTTATTTTTTCAGCATTAAATGCTCTTTTATATTCACTTTCTAAAATCTCATCTTCTCCTTTTTTCAATTTCAATTTCTCTATTTCTTCTAATTGATATTGAAAAAATTCTTTTTTTTCTAAAGTTTCATTTTTTATTTTTTCTATATTTTGAATTTTTATTTCAATTTCTTTGTATTTTTTTAAACTTTCAGCTAAATTACTCTTTATCTCCTTAGCTTCCTTAGGTAAAAAACTGTCTAATAACTTTATATGATTAGATTTATTTAATAGCATTTGATGTGAGTGCTGTCCAACTATATCAACTAAAGTAGCAGCAATCTCTTTCAAATCTGTCATAGAAACTCTAGTATTATTAACAAAAATCTTAGCTTTCCCATTCCTATTTAGATATCTTCTAATTATTACTTCATTATCTGGTGTCTCTATTCCAAGTTTATCTAATTTTTCCTTTTGCTCCTCATCAACATCGAATACTCCTTGAGCTACCAAGTTTTCTTCTCCATCTCTTATCATATCTACATTAGCTTTTTCTCCGATTAAAAGGTTTATTCCACTTAAAATAATAGATTTTCCAGCTCCTGTTTCTCCAGTTAAAACAATAAATCCTTCATCAAACTCAATATCTAGTTCATCTATAATAGCTAAATTTTCTATTTTTAGTTCTCTTAGCATAAGTTTTCTCCCCATTTCAACTTTTCTCTCAAAACATTATAATAATTTCTATCTTCTGGAATAACTAGCTTTAAAGTATCGTTAGCATAACTTATTTCAATTTCATCTTCAATTTTTATTTTTTTATGTGTATTCCCATCTATATTTAGATATCCCATTTCACTTGGTTTTACTAATTTTAATACGATTTTTAAATTACCAGATATTATTATAGGTCTAGTGTTTAAATTATGTGAAGCTATTGGAGTAATTAAAAAAACTTTTAATTCTGGAGTTATTATAGGACCTCCTGCAGAAAGTGAATATGCAGTTGAACCTGTTGGAGTTGAAATTATAACTCCATCTCCTTTAAATTTCCCTAAAAATTTATTATCCACATAAATTTCTGTAGCAACAATGTTTCTTTTTATGTTTTCTCTAGTCAATAATACTTCATTTAAAGCACTATAAGAAGAATTATTTATTTTAACCTTAAAATAGTGTCTACTTTCTATACTTATTTTTCCTAACAAAATATTTTCAAAAATTTCTCTATACTTATCTTTTCTAATTTCTGTAAGGTAGCCTAATGTTCCTGAGTTTATTGCTATTACTTTGACTTTTTTATTTTTTAAAATTTTAAAACTTCTAAGTAAAGTTCCATCTCCACCTATAATAACAATATACTCTGCCCTAACAAAATCTTTAGTTTCTACTACTTCAAATTTTTGATTTGATAGTAAATAAGATTTTAATTCTTTATATATTTTTATAGCTTCTTCTTTATCTGAATTGTATATTATCCCTATTTTTATCATAAAATTTTACCTTTTCACTTTGTATTTTTTAAAATGTTGGCATTGGATCTATTGGTTTTAAATTTACTCTTAATTCATAGTATAAGTTAGGCTCTTTTTCACTTGATAAACCTAATACTCCTATTGTTTGTCCAGCACTTACACTTGAACCTCTTGAAGCCTTAACGGCAAGCAAATTACCATAAACTCCAATAATACCACTTCCATAATCTATCATAACTACTTTTCCTAAGCCTTGGAAATTATCGGCATAAATTACTACTCCAGATTTTGCAGCTACAACTTGAGCTCCTAATTTCCCTCTAATTTCTATACCATTACTTTCAACAACTCCAGCTTTCTTTTGATTAAAATATACAACTACTGGACCATTTATAGGCATAATAGTTTTCCCAACTCTTCTATAGGCTTCTGGATTAGATATCTTTTGTATAACTGGTTCTTTAACTATTACTTCTTCTGTTTCTTCTTCTACTTTTTTATTTGAATTTTTAGTATTTTTCTTAGAAGCATTTCTCTTTTCCTTTTCTTTTCTTGCTCTTTCAGCAGCTTCTCTTGCAGCTTTTTCTGCTGCTCTTCTAGCATTTTCTCTAATTATTCTTTCTATCTCTCTAGAAATTCTTATTTTTTCTTTCTTTAATTTTTCAATAGAAGATTCGTGTCCTTTTTTCTCTATTCCCAATTTTTCCTTTAGTCTGCTTTGCTCTGCTCTCTTCGCATCACTTCTCTTTAAATTTTCTCTAAGATCTGCTTCAAGTTTATCTAGTTTTCTTTTTTGTTCTTCTATTTCTTCTTTTACTTCTTTAATATCTCCAGTAATTCTTTCAATATGATCCATTCTTTTTAGATCTCCATGTAAAACTTCTCTATAATTTTTATTAAGAATTACCTTATCTCCTACTTCATTTGGATGAAGCTTTTTATACTTATCCCAAGCAATTATTTTAGCAACTAACTCTAATTCTTTTTTATTATGTTCAACCTCAGAAATTTCTAAGTTTTTATTCCCATAGTCAATATTTTTTTTAATTGTATTTATATCAGATTCAATTTCTTCTCTTTCTTTTTCATTCTTTTTTATTTCTTCTTCCAAATCTTTTATCATTTTTTCGATTTTAGAAGTTTCTGTATCTATCGCTTTGATTCTAGTATTTTTCTTTTCAATCTCTTTATCTATATTTTTTAATCTTGTATTCATATCATTTACTGATGAAGAATAACTAGAAACAGAGAACAAAAGAAACAGAAAAACTAAGTTATTATATTTTTTAGTTTTCATCATCAAAATTAATAATTTTAAAAAGTTTATTTTCTCTTTCATCTTTTTCTCCACTTTCATCATCATCAAATTCATCATCAAAATCTTCATCAAATTCATCATCATACTCTGCTTCTTCTTCATCTTCATACTCAATTCTTCCTACGTTTGCCGGCATTAAATAAACTATTGCATTCACTATAAAAATTACTAGTAAATGCCAAAGTATTATTTCCTTAAACGATAATAAAGTATGTTCAAATTTAATTCCTGATATATATTTTCTAAAATAAATATATAAATTAAAAAATATAAGAGTTCCTATTACAGTTGCTGATGAGAATAGAAATAAACCTCTTTTTTTAGATTTTTTTATATTTTTAGCATAATCAAATCCTGTATTAGCCGAATTTAAAAACTCTATTCCAACTCCAAGATTAAATAAAATTATAGTTATTAAAGCTATAAAAAAAGCAATTACCCCACTTCCTGTTTTAACCATAGAGAATACTAAACCTTGTTTTTCTGAAAGTTTTAAGTAAGAATCATCTCTGTACACTTCTTTAATCTCTTCTTTTTCTTCCAATTTATCTTGAATCAAATTTAAATTTTCAATATTTTTTACATATATAACCAAAGAATCTGAAAGAGGGTTACTAGATTCCGGTATTGATATATTCAACTCATTTTGCAAATTTTTAAAACTTTCAGATTTATCCATATATCTTACTGCCTTTACCGAAGCTATCTTGTAGACTTCTTTCTCTAAATTATTTTTTTGTTCGTTTGTTAGATTACTTTGTAAATCAGCAACAATAACTGAATTATATAAAGTTTGCTCTGATATACTTTTCAAATTTAGTGAAATATTTACAAAAATATTTAATGAGATTATGGTTATTATTATTGAATAAAAAACTCTATTTTTTAATCTTTTTATATAAGGAATATCCTTTAATCCATAGCCAAATAATTTATACATAAATAACTCCTCTTTTCTTTTTTTTATTTCTAGTCTTATCTTATTATTTTAACATAACTTTATTTTTTTTGTGCAATTTTTTTTATCTATTTATTAAAATACTAAGAATGCCATTTTATTTTGTAAAATTAAAAATATTTGATAAAATATTTTTGGTGAGAATAAAATGAAAAAAAAATCAACTTTATCATTAATCTTTAAATATGCTTTCCCAAATGTTATATCTATGTGGATTTTTACTCTCTACACTATTATAGATGGAATTTTTATTGGAAAATTTGTAGGAGCTACTGCTTTAGCTGGTGTTAATTTAGTTTTTCCTCTAATCAATCTTATATTTTCAATATCAATAATGATAGGAGTTGGAAGTTCTACGATTATAGCAATAAAATTTGGTGAAAATAAAATTGAAGAAGGAAATAAAATTCTAACATCAGCAGTGTTTATAAATTTTATTTTTAGCATTGCTATTACAACTGCTATTTTAATTTTTTATAATCCTATTATAGAAATACTTGGTGCAAAAAATGGGACAGATATTTATCTTTTTACAAAAGAATATTTGCAATATATAATACCTTTCAGTATCTTTTATATGATTGGCTATGCTCTTGAAATATATATAAAAGTAGATGGGAAACCAAGCTATCCAGCATACTGTGTTTTAGTCGGTGGGATTACCAATTTAGCTCTTGATTATATTTTTGTTGTAAAATTTAATTGGGGAGTTAAAGGTTCTGCCATTGCAACAGGAATTTCCCAAATAGCAAGTTGCTCATTATTAATTTATTATATTTTTTTTAAAGCCAAAATCATAAAATTTGTAAAAGTTAATACTTTTTTCATAAAAAAAACTTTTATAATTTTTAAAATAGGATTTCCGGAGTTTTTAACAGAAGTATCTTCTGGAATTTTAATATTAATTTATAATCTTGTGATTTTAAATAAAATTGGTGTTCAAGGAATATCTGTTTACAGTGTAATAACTTACATTACTTCATTTATTACCATGACAATGATAGGTTTTGGTCAAGGTATGCAACCTATTATAAGTTATTATCTTGGAGAGAAAAATTATAAAAAAATCAATGATATTTTTAAAAAATCATTATTTTTATTGTCAACTATAGGTGTATTTGTCTTTCTATTAATTAATTTTTTTACTGTCAATTTAGGAAAACTTTTTTTTGATGAAAATATATTAGTTTTAGAATTAAAAAAATATTTAAGTATTTATAGCTTATCTTATATAATACTAGGAATAAATATTTTTATTTCTTCTTACTTTACCGCTTTAAAAAAGCCTTTATATTCATCACTTATCACTTTTCCAAGAACTATTTTATTCAATGGTATATTACTTTTAGTTTTACCTATTTTTTTTGGAAATAACAGTATATGGACAGTAAGTTTTTTAAGTGAATTTTTAACAATATTTATTTGTATTTTTTTATTTTATAAAAAAATATAAAATTAGTTTCTGACATCCGCATTAGTTCGAAGAAACTATGTTCATTCAGCTCGTAGAACTCATACAGTTGTCAAGAAACTTTATTTATTTAATAAATAAAATTTTTTACTAAATTTTAGAAATGGAGAAAATATGAAAAAAAGATATTTAAAAGGAAGTGTAATTTTAAATCCAGTTCCTGTTGTACTAATAACTTGTAGAAATTTAGAAGGAAAAGAAAATATTTTTACTGTTGCATGGATAGGAACAGTCTGCTCAAAACCTCCTATGCTTTCAATTTCAATAAGACCTGAAAGATTGTCTTATGACTACATAAAAGAAACTATGGAATTTACAGTTAATATTCCCAATAGAAAATTAACAAAAATAACCGATTTTTGTGGTGTTCGTTCTGGAAGACAAATAAACAAGATAGAAGAAATGAATTTAACCATGGTCAAAGGAAGTGAAATTGAAACTTCGTTTATTGAAGAATGTCCAATTAGTATAGAATGTAAGGTTAAAGAAATTATAAAACTTGGTAGCCATGATATGTTTATAGCTGAAGTTCTTTGCTCTCATATAAATGAGGATTTATTCGATGAAAAAGATAAAATTGATTTAACAAAAGCTGACCTTATAGCTTACTCTCACGGTGAATACTTTTCTGTTGATAAAAATCCTTTAGGAAAATTTGGTTATTCTGTTATGAAGAAGAAAAAGAAAAAAATAAAGAATAAATAGTTTTCTAGGTTAAATTAATTTAGTGTGATATAATTAACAGACTAATTTTAAATTTATTAATATTACTAATTTTGTAATTTAGAGAGGAGAAAAATGGCTGATATTTTATACGATACTAGGTCAAAAAATCTAAATGCTCCTAAAGTTGTTATTCTAACTCATGGAGATGCAGATGGGTTAGTGTCAGCTATGGTTGTAAAAACTTTCGAAGAATTGGAGGATAAAAATAAATCATTCCTTATAATGAGTAGTATGGATGTTACACTTGAACAGACAGATAAAATTTTTGATTATATCTGCAAGTACACATCTTTAGGTTCTAAGGATAGAGTTTATATTTTAGATAGACCTATTCCTAGTATGGATTGGTTAAAAATGAGATATTTAGCATATACCAATATAATTAACATAGATCATCACTTAACTAATAATCCTACTCTGTATAAAGATGAGTGTTGTTGTGACGACATTTATTTTTTCTGGGATGATAAAGTCAGTGCTGCTTTTTTGACTTTGAAATGGTTTGAACCTTTAGTTGAAAAAGGTGAAAACTATAAAAAAATGTATGAAAAACTATATCCTTTAGTTGAAGCAACTTCTTGTTGGGATATTTTTTCTTGGAAAACTCTTGGAACTAGCCAAGAAGATATTTTACTTAAAAAAAGAGCTTTAGCAATTAATTCTGCTGAAAAAATATTAGGAACTGAAGCTTTTTATAAGGCTATAAATAAAAATTTAAACTCTTCTACATATATTAAAGATTTATTTAATTATTTTTTCTGCTTAGATGAAGCATATGAAATAAAGATAAAGAACTATTTTGATTTTGCTAAAAGAACTATCTATGAGTTAAATCATAAAAGTTATAAAATAGGTGTTGCCTATGGTATTGATGGAGATTACCAATCAATTATTTCTGATAAAATATTTCAAGATAAAAAATCAAACTACGATATACTAGCTTTTTTAAATCCTTACGGGACTGTTTCTTTTAGAAGTAAAAATGAAGCAGATGTTAGCGAAATTGCTAAAAAATTAGGAGAAGTTGTTGGTTTTTCTGGTGGTGGTCACAAAAATGCTGCCGGTTGTAGAATTTGTGATAAAGAAGAAATTAAAAATAAGATTTTAGAAATTTTTGAAAATTCTTTGGAAAAAATTTAAATTTGTTGATTTAAAAATAGTTCGTTATAGCCAGATTTTTAATCTAAAATCTGGAAAAATAACTCACTTATTTTTAAATTATCCAAAAGATAGCCCCGATGTCCGTATTAGTTCGAAGAGCCTGTGTTTATTGAGCTCGTAGAACTCATACGGCTATCAGGGGCTATAATAAGGTTTATAAATTAGAATTTATGTAAAAAGGATATATGAAAAATGAGAAAGAATATTAAAATAGAATACAGATATGATGGAAGTAATTATTTTGGACTTCAAAGACAACCTAATCAAATAACTGTTCAAGGAGAAATAGAAAAAGTTTTAAAAATAATTACAAAAGAAGATATAAATTTAATTTCCGCTGGTAGAACTGATAGAGCTGTTCATGCTAATCATCAAGTTTCAAACTTCTTCACAACTTCCACAGTTCCTACAGAAAAATATAAATATATATTAAATAGATTACTTCCTAAAGATATTGATATTTTAAAAGTGGAAGAAGTTGATTTAGACTTTAATGCCCGTTTTAATGCTAAATCAAGAGAGTATATTTATCTGCTTTCAACAGTAAAAAATCCATTTGAAAGTAGGTATTATAAATTTGTAAATACAAACATAAATACAAAAGAACTAGAAAAAATTTTTCAAAGTTTTGTAGGAATCCATGATTTCAAGAACTTTAGATTAAACGATTGTTCTAGTAAGGTTACAATCAGAGAAATCTATAAAATCGAAGTTAGCTCTTTTGCAGAAAATAAAATAAAAATTTTAATAAAAGGTAGTTCCTTTTTGAAATCTCAGGTAAGAATTATGGTTGGTATTGCTTTAGAAATCTATAATAAAAATTTACCTTACAATCATATAGAACTACTTCTTCAAGATTTTTCTAAGGAATATAAAAAATATTTAGCAGAACCTGAAGGTTTATATTTAAACAAAATAGAGTACTAGAAAGGAAAGAAAAACTATGGAATTGGTTCATATAACAAATCCTGATTTTGAAACGATGTCTAAAATTATAAAAATTGAAAAAGAGGCTTTTGAAGGTTCAGGAAATGTTGACCTATGGATTATAAAAGCTCTTATTAGATACGGTTTTGTTTTTGTTGTAAAAAAAGATGATGAAATTGTATCTATTGCTGAATACATGCAAGTTTTCAATAAAAAATCTCTATTTCTTTATGGTATTTCTACCTTGAAAAAATATAGAAATCAAGGCTTTGCAAGTTTTCTACTTGATGAAACTGAAAAAATTTTAAAAAGCCTAGGTTTCGAAGAAATAGAATTAACTGTTGACCCTCAAAATATAATAGCTATTAACTTATATAAACATCATGGGTATACTATGGAAAAATTTTTAGAAGATGAATATGGAAAAAATGTACATAGATATATGATGAAAAAAGTTATAAATCACTTGACACAAATAAAAAAATAAGATATTATATATTAGGTAAATCTAACTAATTTAGTTAAGTATTATAGAAAGGGGGATACATATGGAATTACACTTACATAAGTCTGAAATAGGTCATTATTTAAAAAAACATGATATAAAACCATCTTATCAAAGAATGAAAATATTTCAATATTTTTTAGATAATCATAACCACCCAACTGTAGATACGATATATAAGGCTCTTTGTTCAGAGATACCCACTTTATCAAAAACAACCGTTTATAACACTTTAAATTTATTTATTGAAAAAAAATTGGTATATGTTTTAGTTATTGAAGAAAATGAAACAAGATATGATTTATTAACTGATACTCACGGTCACTTCAAATGTGAATGTTGTGGGGCATTATTTGATGTTGAGCTAAATATTGACTATAATGCTATAAAAGAATTAACAGGTTGTGAAATAGATGAAAAACATTTTTATTTCAAAGGAATATGTAAAAGTTGTAGAGAAAAAAATAATTAACAACAAATATAAATAAAAAGCTAGCACAAAAAAGTGGTAGCTTTTTTTATTTATAAGGAAAGTATAAATTTAAATAGCAAAAATTAGTCTCTGACGTCCGTATTAGTTCGAAGAGCCTGTGTTCATTGAGCTCGTAAAACTCATACGGCTGTCAAGAGACTTTACTTATTATAATTTTAAAATATAAAATTATTGACAAGAATTATTTGAAATGATAAAATCATTCCAATAATAAGTATTTGTTTTATACATATTATAATTTTTTTAGAACACATAATACTATTTTATAAGCTAACAAATATTTATTATATAAAAGAGTGCTGTCCGCTAGTCAATTTTATTGATAACCGGGGTACAAAAAATTGGAGGTTTTTTTTATGAAAGATTATTTATTAAATGTTCCAGTACCACGCTCTTTTTCTTATGTTAAACGTAACATTCCTGAAGTAACTGTTGAACAACGTGAAAGAGCTTTAAAATCAACACACTACAACGAATTTGCTTTCCCAGCAGGTATGCTAACTGTTGACATGTTATCTGATTCAGGAACTACTGCTATGACAGACCAACAATGGTCAGCTATGATCTTAGGTGATGAATCTTATGGAAGAAACAAAGGTTATTATGTTTTGTTAGATGCTATGAGAGATTGCTTTGAAAGAGGAGATAATCAAAAAAAGATTATTAACTTAGTTAGAACTGATTGCCAAGATATAGAAAAAATGATGAATGAAATGTATTTATGTGAGTATGAAGGAACACTATTCAATGGTGGTGCTGCTCAAATGGAAAGACCTAATACATTTTTAATGCCTCAAGGTCGTGCTGCTGAATCTATCCTTTTTGAAATAGTACGTAAAATACTTGCTACTCGTAATCCTGGAAAAGTCTTTACTATTCCTTCTAATGGTCACTTTGATACTACTGAAGGTAATATAAAACAAATGGGCTCTGTTCCTCGTAATTTATATAATAAAGAACTATTATATGAAGTACCTGAAGGAGGAAAATATGAAAAAAATCCTTTCAAAGGAGATATGGATATTAATAAACTACAACAACTAATAGATACTGTTGGTATAGAAAATATTCCTATGATCTATACAACAATAACAAATAATACAATTTGTGGACAAGCTGTTTCTATGAAAAGTATTAGAGAAACATCAAAAATTGCTCATAAATATGAAATCCCATTTATGCTAGATGCTGCAAGATGGGCTGAAAACTGTTATTTTATAAAAATGAATGAAGATGGATATAGAGATAAATCTATCCCAGAAATAGCAAAAGAAATGTTTTCTTACTGTGATGGTTTTACTGCTTCACTTAAAAAAGATGGCCATGCTAATATGGGAGGAGTTTTAGCTTTCCGTGATAAGGGTTATTTTTGGAAAAAATTCTCTGATTTCAATGAAGATGGAAGTATTAAAACTGATGTAGGAATACTTTTAAAAGTAAAACAAATATCATCTTATGGTAACGACTCTTATGGAAGTTTATCTGGTCGTGATATTATGGCTCTTGCTGCTGGACTATATGAATGTTGTAATGTTAATTATTTACAAGAAAGAATTGATCAATGCAATTATTTAGCAGAAGGATTCTACAAAGCAGGAGTAAAAGGTGTCGTTCTTCCTGCTGGTGGACATGGAGTTTACATTAATATGACTGAATTTTTTGACAATAAAAGAGATCATGAAAAATTTGCTGGTCAAGGTTTCAGTCTTGAACTTATAAGAAGATATGGAATACGTGTTGCTGAATTAGGAGATTTTTCTATGGAATATGACTTAAAAACTCCAGAACAACAAGCTGAAGTTGCTAATGTTGTAAGATTTGCAATAAATAGAAGTATGTATTCAAAAGAACACCTTGACTATGTTATTGCTGCAGTAAAAGCTCTTTACGAAGATAGAGAAAATATTCCTAATATGAGGATAGTTTCAGGTCACACTCTTCCAATGAGACATTTTCATGCTTTCTTAGAGCCTTATCCTGAAAAATAAGATATAAATTAAATATAAATAAAAAGAATTAGAAATATTAGCTTTAAAGGGAGGAATTTTATGGGTAGTATTGAGAAAAGAGACGGCTTTGCTACTAAATGGGGTTTCATCTTAGCTTGTATTGGTTCTGCTGTAGGAATGGGAAATATTTGGAGATTTCCCGTTCTAGTTTCAGAATGGGGCGGAATGACTTTTTTAATTCCTTATTTTATTTTTGTAATTTTTATAGGTTCAACTGGAGTTATAGAAGAATTTGCCTTAGGTCGTGCAGCCGCTGCTGGCCCTGTTGGAGCATTTGGTATGTGTACCGCAATGAAAGGAAATAGAAAATTAGGTGAAAGAATAGGAATTATACCAATAGTAGGTTCTTTAGCACTCGCAATAGGTTATTCCTGTGTTATGGGCTGGGTTTTTAAGTATGCTTGGATGTCTATTGACGGTTCTATGTTTGCAATGCAAAGCAATATGGATCTTATAGGTTCAACTTTTGGAAAAACCGCTTCTGCTTGGGGTGCTAATTTTTGGATAGTTATATCACTTATAGTAAGTTTTGGAATTATGTCTTTAGGTGTTGCAGGTGGAATAGAAAAATCTAATAAAATTATGATGCCTGTATTATTTATTTTATTCCTATTACTTGGTGTCTATATATTATTTCAACCTGGATCTTCTAATGGCTATAAATATATTTTTACAGTAAATTTTAGTGGCCTTCTTGATCCTAAAATTTGGATTTATGCTTTTGGTCAAGCATTTTTCTCACTTTCTGTTGCTGGAAATGGTTCTGTAATTTATGGTTCATATTTAAGCAAAAGTGAAGATATTCCTAACTCTGCTAAAAATGTAGCATTTTTTGATACTTTAGCTGCTCTACTTGCAGCTTTGGTTATAATTCCTGCTATGGCCGTTGGTGGTGCAGAATTATCCTCTGGTGGTCCCGGTCTTATGTTCATTTATTTAATAAATATTATGAATAATATGGCTGGCGGAAGAATTATAGAAATCATCTTTTATCTATGTGTTTTATTTGCAGGAGTTAGTTCAATTATTAATCTATACGAAGCTCCAGTTGCATATCTACAAGAAAGATTTAAAGCTAAACGTATAACGGCAACAGCCATTATTCATATAATTGGTTGTATCGTAGCTATTTGTATTCAAGGAATTGTTTCTGAATGGATGGATGTTGTATCAATCTATATTTGTCCTCTTGGAGCTTTACTTGCAGCCGTTATGTTCTTCTGGGTTGCTGGAAAAGACTTTGCTGAAGAAAATGTTAATATGGGATCTAACAAAAAAATTGGTGCATGGTTTTTCCTATCTGGAAAATATGTATACTGTTTCTTAGCTATAGTTGCTCTAGTTGCTGGAGCTTTACTAGGGGGAATTGGATAATAAATAAAGTCTCTCGACAGCCAGTTCTACAAGCTCAATAAACACGGGCTCTTCGAACAAACTAATATGGACGTCAGAGACTAACTTTTACTATTGTAGTTTCCCATAGAAAAATATATAATGAGAGATTATTATAGAGATATCATAATCTCTCATTTTTTATTTTTTCTAGACTATAATAATTTTTTATTAATTTATAGCACTTTACAAGTATATATACAATATAGTATAATATTAAAAATTTTTAGTATTATTACGATAAAATAATAATAAAAAAGTCTCTCTTGACAGCCGTATAGTTCTACGAGCTCAATGAACACAGGCTCTTCGAACTAATGTCAGAGACTTATTTTTACTATTTAATTTTATACTTTCTATAGAATTAAAAACTTAAAATATTTAATCTACAATAGCCTATTAATTAATAATAGGCTATTCTAACAATCTTTGGTTAGTAAATATAATGGAGGAATAAAAAGTGAGTAAAATAAAAATAATGGAAACTTGTCTAAGAGATGGGCATCAATCACTAATGGCAACTCGTTTAACTACAAATGAAATGTTACCCATAATAGAAAAATTAGATAATGTAGGTTATCACTCATTAGAAATGTGGGGTGGAGCTACTTTTGATGCTGCTATAAGATATCTTAACGAAGATCCTTGGGAAAGATTAAGAGAAATTAAAGCTAGAGTAAAAAATACAAAGCTTCAAATGTTACTTAGAGGTCAAAATCTTTTAGGGTACCGTAATTATCCTGATGATATTGTTGAAAGATTTATAAAAAAATCTATACAAAATGGTATTGATATTATACGTATTTTCGATGCTCTAAATGATACTCGTAATCTAAAAACAGCTTGTGAAGCCACTAAGAAATACGGTGGACATGCACAACTTACAATAAGTTATACTATAAGTCCTGTTCACACTGTTGAATATTATAAAAATTTAGCTTTAGAAATGCAAGAAATGGGAGCTGATTCAATAGCAATCAAAGATATGTCTGGAATCTTGTTGCCAGAGTTTGCTTATACTCTAGTAAAAGAATTGAAATCAATCTTAAGAGTTCCTTTAGAAATACATACTCATGCTACGGCTGGACTTGCTAGTATGACATATTTAAGAGCTATTGAAGCAGGAGCTGATATAATCGATACAGCAATATCTCCTCTATCTGGTGGAACTTCTCAGCCAGCAACAGAAAGTATAGTAAGAAGTCTTGAAGGCACTGAAAGAGAAACTGGTTTTGATTTAAACTTACTTAAAGAAATAGCTGAATACTTTAAACCTATAAGAGCTAAATATTTAAAAGAAGGTACTTTAAATCCTCAAGCTCTTATGACAGAACCAAGTATAGTTGAATATCAATTACCTGGTGGAATGTTATCAAATCTTCTAGCTCAATTAAAATTACAAAAAGCTGAAGATAAATACGAAGATGTGTTAAAAGAAATCCCAAGAGTTAGAGCAGATTTAGGATATCCTCCTTTAGTTACTCCACTTAGCCAAATGGTTGGAACTCAAGCTGTATTTAATGTTTTAACTGGTCAAAGATATAAATTGATACCTAACGAAATTAAAAATTATGTAAGAGGTTTATATGGAAAAAGCCCTGTTCCTATAACTGAAGAAATGAAAAAAATTATTATAGGTAATGAAGAAGTATTTTTAGGAAGACCTGCAGATAAATTAGAACCAGAATACGATACTATGGTTGAAGAAAGTAGAGAGTTTGCAAGAACTGAAGAAGATGTATTAACTTATGCTTTATTCCCACAAGTTGCTAAAGAATTTTTAATGAAAAAATATGAAAATGACTAAATAAAAGTCTCTTGACAGCCGTATGAGTTCTACGAGCTCGATGAATAAAAGCTCTTCGAACTAATACGGACGTCAGAGACTATTTTTTTAAGAAATAAAATCCCTGACATCATATTAGTATCATAACCCAATAAGTAAAAGTCATTAACTAATATAAATATCAGGGATTAATTTTCCCATCTAAATTTAGATTTTTTCTAAAAAATATTATAAAAAATTATTTGCTTAATTATTTTTAGTTTAATATTTCATTAAACCCGACATCATACAAACTCCTGTAACTCCAGTTTTTATGACCTCCGAATAATTGTTAAAGTCTATTCCTCCAATAGCAAAGACTTCTATTTTTATTTCTTTAGCTATCTCTTTTAGAAAATCCAACCCTTTAGGTTTTAATCCTTTTTTACAGTCAGTATTGAATATATGACCTACAATTATATAATTAGCTCCCAAATCTTGAGATTTTTTTGCTTCTTCTAAAGTATGTACTGACACTCCAATTTTCCCATATATTTGTCTTAAATTTTCTATTTTATTTTCATCTAAATTTAAAAAAGTTTCAAAAGATAAATGTAATCCAACTACATTTTTATTTTTTTCTTTTAAAATATCATAGTTTTTATGAATTATTATCCTTCCATTATTTTTTTCGACTACTTTTTCTACATTTTTTAATAATTTTAAATAATCTATTTCTAATAAATCTTTTTCTCTTAAAATTACTCCTTCTATTTGAAATTCCTTAAATTTTGTTTTTTCCTCATAATCAATAAATATTTTTTCTAGTTGTTTTTCAAGATTTTCATTTTTACATAATTTCCTATTACTAATAATTAATAACTTTATTTTCTCCATTTTTATTTTCCTCAAAAATTACAAAGTATAAATATAATCATTCATAACTGGCTGTAAATTCTCATTTTTTAATTGTTCAAAAATCTCAACAACACTTCTTTTGTCTGCAATATCAAATTGTTCGTCTCCTTTTTCTTTACACTTATCTGAATGAGCTCCAATACCGGTATTAACTCCAGCTGAAATTTTAGTTGCAGCTATCTTAACAATATTATTTCTAAAATTTTCATTTTCTCTTGTTGATATGGTAATATTTGCAAAAGGTAAAAATATTCTGTATGCACATACTATTTGAAGTAGTTCTTTTTCATGAACATCTTTAGGATTAATTTTTTGATTGTTAATTATAGGTCTTAATCTAGGACAAGAAATAGATATTTCTGCTCTAGGGTATTTCCTTTGTAGCAAATAAGCATGATAGGCTGTTGCAAAAGCATCTTTTCTAAAATCATCTAGACCCAATAAAGCTGCAAAACCTACACCTCTCATTCCTCCCATTAAGGCTCTTTCTTGAGAATAAAATCTATATGAAAAAACTTTTTTATGCCCCTCTAAATGTAAAGTACTATATTTTTTTGAATTATATGTTTCTTGAAATATTGTTACATAATCAACTCCACAAGAATGCAAATATTTATAATCTTCACTATTTACTGGATAAATTTCAATCCCTACATTATTAAAATATTTTTTTGCTATTTTACAAGCTTCACCAATATAATTTATATCAGAGTATCTTTGACTTTCTCCGGTAAGTATTAAAATCTCTTGTAGTCCTGTTTTTGAAATTTCTAGTAGCTCTTTTTCAACTTGTTCTAAATTCAATTTAGCTCTTTTTATTTTATTATGAGAATTAAAACCACAATAAATACAATAATTATCACAATAATTAGAAATGTATAAAGGAGTAAACATATAAATAGAATTTCCAAAATATTTTTCTTTCATTTTTTTTGCTTTTATTGCCATTTCTTCAAGATAATTAATAGCTTTAGGAGAAAGTAATGCTTGAAAATCTTTCACATTCAAACTTTCTTTTCTCAATGCTTCTTTTATATCTTCATCCGTAATTTCAGTATACTTATAATTATTCATTTCTGAAATCACTTTATCTAAGATATCTGATTCTATAATTTCCATACCTTTCATATATGTATCCATTTTATAACTCCTTAATTAAAGTCTCTTGATAGCCGTATGAGTTCTATGAGCTCAATAAATACAGGCTCTTCGAACTAATACAGATGTCAGATGCTAATTTTTACTTTTAACTTTATACTTTCCTATAAATTTAAAAAGCCTGTAAGTGGAGAAGATGCAGAGGCTCCTTTTTCCAACACCCTTCCCATTTTTGCAAGATATGCTTCTCTTCCAGCTTGAATTGCATATGAAAATGCTCTTGCCATTCTAGGTATATCTCCAGAAGTTGCAATAGCTGTATTTGCCATAATTGCTGTAACTCCCATTTCCATTGCTTCACAGGCTTGAGATGGTTTTCCTATTCCTGCATCAACAATTATCGGTAAGTCTATTTCATCTAATAAAATTTGAATAAAATCTTTAGTTGCCATTCCTCTGTTTGAACCTATTGGAGAGGCTAAAGGCATAATACAAGCAGCTCCCGCATCTCTTAAATCCCTAGCAACATTTAAATCTGGATACATATAAGGCATTACAACAAAACCATCTTTTGCCAGTATTTCTGTTGCTTTTATTGTTTCAAAATTATCTGGTAATAAATATTTACTATCTCTTATAACTTCAATTTTTATAAATTCACTTTGTGTACATTCTCTAGCTAATCTAGCTATTCTAACTGCTTCTTCAGCATTTCTTGCTCCAGAAGTATTTGGAAGTAAAGTAATATTTTTGGGAATATAATCCAAAATATTTTCCTTATCTCCAGCAATTGCTCTTCTCATTGCTAGTGTAATTATTTCTGTATTTGCAAACTCTATTGCACTTTTTATTAATTCATTTGAATATTTTCCAGAACCTAATATGAATCTTGAATTAAACTCTTTGTTTCCTAATTTAAAACTATCCTTTAATATTTCCATTTTTTTCTTCTCCTAATATTAGCCTTAATACCAAATTAGCTTGATGGGCAGCACAAATCATTACTCTTGTTGACATTATTCCAGAATATTCATCATAATCTGAATAGTTATCTCCAATCAAATAAAATCTATCATTAATTTTTTTTGTAATTATTTCATTTGATGAGCCCATTCCAGCCATTCCTGATGCTGATATAACTAATTTATCTTTATAGTTTAATAATATTTCATTTATTAGCATAGTCTTTGTCTCAGCTTCATCAAAAGCTTCAACTATAATATTTATATTTTTAATTATTGAAGATAAATTTTTATCATTCACCTTTATATTCTCAAGCTCTATTTCAATAAAAGGATTTATTTCTTCAATAATTTCTTTTAAAGCTAGAGTTTTCTCTTTTCCTATATGTGATAGCCTATATTGCTGTCTGTTTAAATTACTAGCTTCAACTTTATCAAAATCAACTAATTTTATTTTTCCAACTCCAGCTCTAGCTAGTAACATAGCAACATTAGAGCCTAAACCCCCAAGCCCTAAAATACAAATTTCTGCTTTTTTTAATTTTTCTCTAGTCTTTTTAACATTTCTTATAAATAAATCTTCTTCTTTTATTTTTCCTATTATTCCTTCCATAATTAATAAATTTCTATCCTCCTCCAACTAAAGATACAATTTCAATGCTATCTTTATCTTGAATCATTATTTTAGAAAATTTATCTTTTTTTATTATCTCTCCGTTATATTCAACAACTATCCTATCTATTCTATACTTATTCTTTTCTAAATAATCTAATAGAGAAATAGCACTAATTTTTTCAATTTTTCCGTTAATTGTTACCATGTTAATCCCTCTTCATTCAAAATTAATAAATTCCATTGACAACCATATCATTTTATGAACTTAAATAAATAAGAAAAGTCTCTTGACAGACTATGAATTCTATGATCTCAATGAACATAGGCTCTTCAAACTAATATGGGAATCAGAGATTAATTTTACTTTTTAACTTTATAATATATACAATTAAAAATAATTTTAAAGTAAAATATTTAAATCTTCCCCTGACATTACTTTTTTCATAGTTCTCATAGAGCACATTTTTCCACACATAGTACAAGTATCTTCATTTTCTGGAGCTGATTCTTTTCTGTATCTTCTTGCTTTTTCCTCATCTATTGCTTCCGAAAACATTCCTTCCCAATTAATATCTGCCCTATATTTTGCCATTCTATTATCCCAATCAATAGCTTTTGGAACTTTTTTGGCTATATCTGCTGCATGTGCTGCTATTCTTGTAGCTATTATTCCTTCTTTCATATCTTCTAAATTTGGTAATCTTAAATGCTCAGCAGGTGTTACATAACATAAGAAATCTACCCCAGCTGCAGCTGCAACTGCTCCCCCTATTGCAGATGTTATATGATCATATCCAGGAGCTATATCTGTCACCAATGGCCCTAACACATAAAATGGTGCATTATGGCAAAGCTTTTTCTCTAAAATTACATTGGCCTCTATTTCATTTATTGCCATATGTCCCGGACCTTCAATTATAATTTGAACATTTCTTTCCCAAGCTCTCTTTGTAAGTTCTCCAAGAGTAATAAGTTCTTTTATTTGACAAGCATCTGTTGCATCATTTAAGCAACCAGGTCTCAAAGCATCTCCCAAACTTATGGTCATGTCATATTCTTCACAGATATCTAATATTTCATCAAAATTTTCATAAAATGGATTTTCAGCTTTATTTAATTCCATCCAAGCATAAACAAGAGAACCTCCTCTTGACACAATATTAGTTATTCTTTTATTTCTCTTAAAAAGTTCTACTGCTTCCCTATTTAATCCAGCATGTATAGTTACAAAATCTACTCCATCTTGAGCATGTTTTCTAACAACATCTATAAATTCAGCTGCCTTAATATCCTTTAATTCTTTGTCATAAAAACCTATTGCATCATAAACTGGAACTGTTCCAACCATTGCAGTAGACATATTAATTAATTTTTTTCTAAATTCTTCCGTTTTTCCAAAAGAACTCAAATCCATTATTGCGTCAGCTTTCATATCTATTGCAACTTTTACTTTTTCTAGTTCTTTATCTACATCAGGACAATCTTTTGAAATTCCTAAATTTACATTTATTTTTGTTGAAAGTCCTGTTCCAACTCCTTTTGGCAAAATAGACTTATGATTTTTATTTGCTGGAATTGCTATTTCTCCTTTTGCAATTCTTTCAATTAAAATTTTCTCATCAATAAACTCCTCTTTTGCAATAACTTTCATTTCTTTTGTTAAAATACCTTTTCTAGCAGCTTCCAATTGTGTCTTATACATAACATCATCTCCTAAATTAAAATTTATATTATTAAATTACAATTTCTTATAGAGCATAAAATCTCTTGACAGACATATGAGTTCTACGAGCTCAATGAACATAGGCTCTTCAAACTAATACGGACATCAGAGAGTAATTTTGTTATTTGATTTTATACTTTTCTATAGAATAAAAAAGCATACCCCTAATTTGTGTATGCTTTTAATCTTAAACTCTCTAACTTCCTACGTTGGCATTATCCAAATCAGGTCAAAAGGTCAAGGCTCACATCCTTTTCTCAGTCAATTTATTGACTCCCTCGTAACTAGTTTTTATTATTCAATTTTCTCTATATTTTGTATACTAACATATATTTTAAATTTATTCAATATTTTTTAATTTTAAATTTATAATTCTTCATAGCTAAATAAAGTCTCCTGACAGCCATATGACTCTTCCGAGCTCACCGAAATGCTCTCCAGAGTAATACGGACATCAGAAACTAATTTTCATATTAAATTTATACTTTACTATATAATAACAAAAAAAAGAGAAGCATTAGCTTCTCTTCATTCATAGCTTGGCAAATCCATACTCTCCCAGGCCGCTTCCAGCCAAGTACCATCAGCGTATATGGGCTTAACTTCTAGGTTCGGAATGTTACTAGGTGTACCCCCATAGCTATTCTCACCAAGCAATTTAATTGTATCATATATTATTAATATATGCAAGTCTGAACACTTGAAACTATATAGTAGACTTAGGTTAAAACTACGATAATTAGTATTGGTCAGCTAAATACATTGCTGTACTTACACCCCCAACCTATCAACCTCCTAGGCTCGAAGGTATCTTAAAAGAATACTTATCTTGAAGTTAGTTTCCCGCTTAGATGCTTTCAGCGGTTATCTATTCCAAACGTGACTACCCAGCTGTGCCACTGGCGTGACAACTGGTACATCAGAGGTTTGTCCATCCCGGTCCTCTCGTACTAAGGACAGATCTTCTCAATATTCTAACGCCTACAGTGGATAGGGACCGAACTGTCTCACGACGTTCTGAACCCAGCTCACGTACCGCTTTAATGGGCGAACAGCCCAACCCTTGGGACCTTCTCCAGCCCCAGGATGCGATGAGCCGACATCGAGGTGCCAAACCCTACCGTCGATATGGACTCTCGGGTAGGATCAGCCTGTTATCCCCAGGGTAGCTTTTATCCGTTGAGCGACGACCCTTCCATTCGGAATCGCCGGATCACTATGTCCTGCTTTCGCATCTGCTCGACCCGTCAGTCTTGCAGTCAAGCTCTCTTATGCCATTGCACTCTATGGTTGATTTCCATCCAACCTGAGAGAACCTTTGAACGCCTCCGTTACTCTTTCGGAGGCGACCGCCCCAGTCAAACTGCCCACCTAGCACTGTCTCCGTGGCTACAAACCACAGATTAGAATTTCAGCATTGAATGGTTGGTATTCCACCGATGACTCCGATACAGCTAGCGCCATACCATCATAGTCTCCCAACTATCCTATACATGCAATGCCAAAACCCAATACCAAGCTACAGTAAAGCTCCATGGGGTCTTTCCGTCCTACTGTAGGTAACCGGTATCTTCACCGGTAATACAATTTCACCAGGCCTCCCGTCAAGACAGCGCTCAAATCATTACACCATTCGTGCAGGTCGGAACTTACCCGACAAGGAATTTCGCTACCTTAGGACCGTTATAGTTACGGCCGCCGTTCACCGGGGCTTCAATTCGGAGCTCTCACTCCTCCTCTTAACCTTCCGGCACTGGGCAGGTGTCAGCCCATATACATCGCCTTACAGCTTAGCATAGACCTGTGTTTTTGTTAAACAGTTGCTTGAGCCTCTTCACTGCGACCCTCAAACGCTTTCTAGCGCGTAGCTAGTAACATCTAAGGGCTCCCCTTCTCCCGAAGTTACGGGGTTATTTTGCAGAGTTCCTTAACGAGAGTTAGCCTGTCCGCCTTAGATTTCTCATCCTGACCACCTGTGTCGGTTTACAGTACGGGCAGTCATACATTAACGCTAGAAGCTTTTCTCGGCAGCGTGGGATTTGCGCATTAACCTTACGGCTATACATCACACCTTAAGTATAATCTAACGGATTTTCCTATTAGATCACTCTACATGCTTATACGGACACTTCCGTTCGTCCGCGCGCATACCCTTCTGCGTCCCTCCATCACAATATATGACTGGCACAGAAATATTAATCTGTTTTCCATTCGCCTACGCAATATAGCCTGGGCTTAGGTCCCGGCTTACTCAGGGAAGACAAGCTTTACCCTGAAAACCTTGGTCTTCCGGCGAGGGGGATTCTCGCCCCCTTTCTCGCTACTTATTCCTGCATTCTCACTTCTGATACCTCCAAAGTCGGTTACCCTTCTCCTTCAACGGCCTACAGAACGCTCTCCTACCAATCCTTACGGATTCCACAGCTTCGGTTTATAACTTAGCCCCGTTACATTGTCGGCGCAGAGACTCTCGACTAGTGAGCTATTACGCACTCTTTAAAGGTGTGGCTGCTTCTAAGCCAACCTCCTAGTTGTTTGTGAATCTCCACCTCCTTTCCCACTTAGTTATAATTAGGGACCTTAGCTGGTGGTCTGGGTTGTTTCCCTTTCGACGATGGAAGTTAACTCCCATGGTCTCACTCCTGAGCTTTTAAATTATGGTATTCGGAGTTTGATTGATTTCAGTAAGCAATACGCCCCCTAGATCATTCAGTGCTCTACCCCCATAATTGAACACTCAAGGCTGCACCTAGATGCATTTCGGAGAGAACGAGCTATCTCCTGGTTCGATTGGCTTTTCACCCCTAAACCTACCTCATCCCCCAACTTTTCAACGGCGGTGGGTTAGGACCTCCACTGTGTCTTACCACAGCTTCATCCTGGACAGGTTTAGATCACCAGGTTTCGCGTCTACGCCAAACGACTAAATCGCCCTATTAAGACTCGGTTTCCCTACGGCTCCGTTATACTTAACCTCGCCGTTTAACGTAACTCGCAGGATCATTCTCCAAAAGGCACGCCATCACCATTACTGGCTCTGACCGCTTGTAAGCACACAATTTCAGGTTCTATTTCACTCCCCTCCCGGGGTTCTTTTCACCTTTCCCTCACGGTACTATGCGCTATCGGTTAGTAAGAGTATTTAGCCTTATGAGATATGGTCCTCACTGATTCACACAGAATTCCTCGTGTTCCATGTTACTTGGGATCAAAGTTATACGTATATCGGAGTACCCATACAGGACTTTCACCTTCTACGGTTTATCTTTCCAGATAATTCTAGTTAAGCGATATACAATATTGAATAGCTTACAGTTCTTCAGCACTCTGTCCCTCAACCCCTTAAACGCAACGGCTGTATCCTTGACACGTTTAAGGTTTAGGCTTGACCCATTTCGCTCGCCGCTACTTTGGGTATCGTTTTTACTTTCTTTTCCTCGCGTTACTTAGATGTTTCAGTTCACGCGGTTCCCTCTTTCGTATTAAGACTTCATCTTAATAGATTGCTCCATTCGGAAATCCTAGACTCTTACGTTCGTTTGCAACTTATCTAGGCTTATCGCAGCTTACCACGTCCTTCATCGGCTCTTACTACCAAGGCATCCTTTGTGTGCCCTTAATTATTTTAACCTATTTTTT